>JBFIDQ010000106.1:0-8952 GCA_041603795.1 Chlamydiales bacterium | reverse complement strand
ATCAGGGCTAGCCCCAACCTACCGGCAAACTTACAGGTGGTCGGCTCTGAACCTCCCTCTGCGCGACTCCGCGACCTCACCGCCTCTGCGTTTAATTTATTGTTATAATTCGATTACTCTGGCGCTCCGGGTCCCCGTTGAATTTTAAGAAAAAACGGCGTAAACTTTCTTGCCCATACCAAGGAGGAAACGCATGAAATGGACGCTACTTGCGCTAAGCTTATTTATCTTCACTAGCTGCACACACCGCGATCACGATGGAGTGACTCGTAACACAAAAACGGCCAAAGACAAGTACTTCGACGGCTACTACGAGTCGGCTCCCAAATAAAATGAAAGGCTTCCTCTGCGGCCTACTTCTTCTTCTCTGCGGTTGCAGTCGACCCGGCGCACTTGACTACACGACGGCTATTGCCTATGCAGAAGGGGTGCCTGAGCGTGGCGAGCGCCTCCTTACTCGACGTATTGAAAAGAAAATGCCCAAGGGACGTTACCAAAATTGCCACGATGCGACGTGGCTACTACTAGATCGCGCCTACCTAAGACTTGCCTCTGGACGAAGTGCAGAGGCTATTGTCGACTTCCGGTTGGCGCTGGAGGCAATCGACTTCTACTCCACCAAACCCCCTGAAGAGCGCCTGGGCGAGATGCTGTTGGAAGATTCTACCGCGGCGTATGATGTACCCGATTTCGAACGCCTCCTAGCTCACATCTATTTCGCCCTTGCCCTCTATCAGGACGGCGACAGCGAAAATGCGACGGCAGTGCTTCGCGGAGCGGAACTTTTGCAACAGGAGTATCCAGCGAGCTTTAATCCCTTCGCCAAGTATCTCCTCGCTGCGCTTCTGGAAAGGAGTGACCCGAGCAACGCCGAAATTCTCTACAAGCAGATCGACGAGCGACCTAGCACGGGTCCGGCAACGCTACTCATCATCAATCACGGCGGACTTACCCCTTACAAGGTAAGTGAACGCTGCGATGCGAGCGTGATCTCTAGCCACGCCCTTGAAACCATTTTAGCAGACAGATGTAGACCGCCGTCCTTTTCCTCCGTCACCGGATTTAAAGTCCCTCAGCTGATCCCTCGCGGACCCGCCCCAAGAACATGGGTAGAAGTTGATGGTCATAGGAAATCACTAGAGACCATTTTTTCAGTGACCCATGCTGCCTTTAGTGATCTCGACCAACGCCTTCCTCTCATCGCTGCACGTGCCGCCGCGCGCCATATTTCCCGCCGCGGAGTGTTAGCAGTGGCTGAAAAAGGAAAGGATCAGACCGCAGCTCGGCTACTTGACATCGCCTTTTTCTTCCTCAATCTCGCCACGGAAGCGGACGTCCGCCAATGGGGACTCCTACCCGACGCCATTCAATTGGTCCGATACGACCTAAATCCAGGAACACACGACGTACGCCTTCCCACCAGCAGCACAGCGATAGATCTGCGTGAAGGCGACCTCTGCATCATTCAGCTCTTCTCCCCCACGCCGGGTGTGACCAAGAGCCTAATTCCACAACAATTTATTTCCAAAAACGGAGAATTTTAACATGAAAACGAAAACCATAGCATTGCTACTCTGCCTCACGACCCTCGTCGGCTGCGGCCGTAGCATACGGACAGCAACGGATATCACTCCAGGGAACCCACAAGAGTACGCACTTGACTGGAGATACGGTGCGAATGATATTCGCATTCAGACCACGAAAATCAACAAGCAGCTCATGGATCGCTGGTACGCACGTACCGGGTACCAGCATCGCAATGGACCGCAACCACGCATCATCTTTACGGGGATCGAGAACAAAACGGACGTCTTTATTTCGACAGAGATGGTCCGTGACATCATCGAAAGCGCGGCCGTAGACGACGGGCGCTACACCATTCTTGTGGGCAATACGAGCAGCGAGCAGGAGCTCGACCAACTCATGCAAAAAATCACACACAACCCAAAGTACAGCAACTCCAGCAAGCCACAGTCAGGTAACGCCACAGCGCCCCAATTTCTTGCCAAGATTCGCATCACAAAAGCGACGACGTCCCTTCCAAAGTATGAACTCGAAGACTACCGGATGAGCGTCAATCTCTACGATGTAGAAACACAAGAGATCATCGACTCCGCTTGGGACATCCTCCGCAAGCAGGTGCGCCGCTAACTACGGCGCCTAAACTGCGCGAAATAGGCAATTCGCTTTGTCAAATCGCGTTCGAAACCTCGCTCTACAGGGCGGTAGTAGGTTTCAGGCTGGACATCGTCAGGAAAGTAATTCTGTCCGCTACAGCCTTGCGGGGTATCATGATCATACTGGTACCCCGCGCCATACCCTTCCTGCTTCATGAGCTTGGTAGGCGCATTGAGAATTATTTTTGGAGGTGACAAGTTGCCTGTTTTTTTTGCGCTCTGTTGCGCGGCTTTAGCGGCGACATAGATCGCGTTGGATTTCGGAGCCAGCGCCAAGTAGACCACCGCCTGTGCTATGGCAAGTTCCCCCTCCGGCGAGCCAAGCATCTGAAACGCATCGCGGGCGCTCATCGCTTGCACCAACGCTTGTGGGTCCGCCAAACCGATATCCTCGCTCGCCATGCGGATCACACGACGCGCCAAGAAAAGCGGATCCTCTCCCCCTTCTAGAATTCGATAGAACCAGTAGAGCGCCGCATCCGGATCAGATCCACGCACTGATTTATGCAACGCAGAAATGAGGTTGAAGTGCTGGTCGCCACCTCGATCAAATAGAGCAGATCGCTTCTGCAATAACTCCCTTAGGGCGTCTACCTCCAGAGGTTCTTTGATCCCGTGAAGGTTTTCCACCATATTTAGGAGGTAACGTCCATCACCCTGAGCCACCTCCCGCAGGTAGCCACGCGCCTCCGTGCTTAGAGAGAGTGCCCCCTCTTTTTCCTCGTAGCGAGAAAGCAATAGCTCGAGAGCCTCATCATCGAGGGCATTGAGCGTAAGCACCCGCATGCGGGATAGCAGAGCATCGTTAAGAGAAAAGCTTGGATTTTCTGTGGTGGCCCCAATGAGAATGATCGTTCCCTTTTCGAGATACGGCAGGAAGGCGTCCTGCTGCGCCTTGTTGAATCGGTGGATCTCGTCGACGAAAAGTACCGTCTCCCCAAATAGAGGCTGGCCTTCGGCCTGCTGGACCACCTTCTTGATATCAGCCACCCCGCTAAAGACGGCGCTCAAGCTCACAAATCGTGCATCAAAAGCCTTTGCATAGCAGCGAGCAAGGGTCGTTTTGCCGCAGCCTGGTGGACCCCACAGAAGAATGGAGAGCGGGCGCCTCGCTTCAAGAGTACGAGGAATCAGTGCACCCTTCCCAAGAAGTTGGTCCTGACCAACAACTTCGGAAAGAGACTGAGGACGAAGTCTTTCTGCTAAAGGTATCATAGGGTCACAGATTTTAGCAGAAACTCCTTTCAAGGACCAGACCCCTCTCCCTCAACCTCTTCTACCAGGGCTTGCCCAGAAGAAAGCAGTTCTCTATGATCGCGTAAAGCGAGCACCCAACAAAGGTAAGAGCACGATGACCCCGACGACCTTCAAAAATCCCCTAGAGGAATCGACGTCGAGCTACCACATTGCAGACCCCTGCGTGTTGACAATTTTCGGCGCCACCGGCGATCTAACCAAAAGAAAGCTGATGCCGGCGCTCTACAATTTGGCGCGAGAGGGTCAACTTCCAGCGCACTTTTGCTGTGTCGCTTTTGCTCGTCGCGATAAGACTCATGAGGAGTTTCGTCAAGAAATGAAGGAGGCAGTGAGTCAGTTTTCTCGAGTAACGCCCCTCGATGAGGAGCTATGGGAGCACTTTGCATCGACTCTTTTTTATCACAAAGCGTGCTTTACAGAGGACGAAGGATACCAGGAGCTAGATGTCTTTTTAAAGGAATTGGATGCCCAATACGATACGGCCGGAAATAGAGTTTACTACCTCTCCACTCAGCCCTCCTACTTTCCGGATATCGTTGAACGACTTTCGACCAACGGACTCATCTACGACACTGCCGATGAGGCCACTCACTACTCACGGATAATCATTGAGAAGCCTTTTGGGCGCGATCTTGAATCCGCACAGAAACTACAGACTCACGTCACGCGCTTCCTTAGTGAGAAACAAATTTACCGAATTGACCACTACTTGGGCAAGGAAACAGTACAAAATATTCTCAACTTCCGATTTACGAATCCATTATTTGAGTCACTTTGGAACAACAAGTATGTGGACCACGTTCAGATCACTGCGGGAGAAGACCTCGGCATTGGTACGCGGGGAAATTTCTATGAAGAGGCCGGCCTTCTGCGCGACATCGTCCAAAACCATGTCATGCAACTGCTCTCTTTGGTGGCGATGGAGCCACCTGTCAATCTCACTGCTGATAGCATCCGCGATGAAAAGGTAAAAGTTGTCGAAAGCATTCGTCCCATCGACCTCCAGAACTTTAGCAAATACTGTGTGCGCGGACAATATGCCCATGGCTACATCAATGGCGAGGACGTGGTGGCCTACCGACAGGAGCATGATGTCAATCCGACCAGCTCCATGGAGACCTACGTTGCGCTGCAGCTCTACGTCGATAACTGGCGATGGGCAGGTGTTCCATTTTATCTACGCGCTGGCAAGCGCCTTCCCAAGAGAGCCACGGAGGTCGCAATCACCTTCAAAGGTGTACCAGGTATTCTCTTCCAGGCGGATGGCCAGTGCGTTGATGGCAACACCCTGGTGATACGGATCCAACCTGACGAAGGAATTAGCCTAAAAGTAAATTGTAAGGTTCCCGGACTCGGCAACCTAACGCAACCCGTTAAAATGGATTTTAGATACGGCAGCTATTTTGGGCAAACACCACCGGAAGCTTACGAACGTTTGATATGCGACTGCATGCATGGTGACGGAACGCTCTTTGCTCGAGGTGACGAAGTGGTTGCTTCATGGCGACTTCTCACTCCAGTGCTGGAGCGATGGAACGAAAGCGATCCAGGAAATTTTCCCAACTATGAAGCAGGCACCTGGGGACCAAATGAGGCAGAAGAGCTGCTTGCCACTGGCGGCCGATCATGGCGCCTCCTCTAACCGATTTAAATAACCAAAAAAGTTAGGAAACCCTTATCATGTTCACATCGTACGCGATCAAGGACCCCATGCGCTCCAAACACGACATCAAGATAACGGACATTGACAAGGAGCTCCATAAACTATGGGACTCCTTAGAGGCTTCTCATAAGGTTCGCGCCTGCCTGTTCACCCTCGTCCTCTATACCGATGATGGCACCCGGGTCGAGCACTTCAAGGACCTGGTAAAAGAAATTATTGAATTCCTACCCTGTCGCATTATTTTCATTAGCGGCGACCATGACTTGAATAACAACTTCTTGCGAACAAGCGTATCTGCGCTCACCAGTGGTCACGGGGACCAAATGATTGCCTGTGATCAGATCACCATCGAAGCTGGAGGCGAGTACCTCCGGCGCGTGCCTTTTGTGGTCACTCCTCACCTGGTCGCCGATCTGCCCGTTTACATGGTATGGGGACAAGATCCAACAAAGGATCACGAGATTCTCCCCTATCTGGAAAAGTACGCCACGCGCATCATTTTTGATTCTGAATGCTCAAACTGCATACACTCGTTTGCGCGGACCGTTTTGGATCATGTACGGGTCATGAAGTGCGAGGTGGCGGATCTCAACTGGGCCCGTGCCAAGGGATGGCGGGATGTTCTAACGCAGATCTTTAACACTCCCGGTCGAATCTACCAATTGGCCAATGCTCGGCGTCTCAGCATCACGTTCAACAATAAAAAAAGCGATGACTGCCGCCACCCTGATGTGCAGGCGCTCTATCTCCAAGGTTGGCTTGCAGCACGCCTCAACTGGAAGTTCCAAAGTTTCGAGAAGATCGAGAACAATCTACGCATTACCTATCAGAATAGCTCTGGCAAAGTTACCGTTGTTTTGCATCCGGAATTCCCTGACGACCTCCCCCCAGGATCCATCATAAAAGTGGCGATGGAGCGCAACGGAGATCACTTTATTTCTGCCGCGCGAGAAGGAAAGACGCGGTCCGTAACGGTCAATGTAGCCACGCCGCAACACTGTGAAATCCCGTATACTCTTCTTCTTTCGCCACTGCAACGGGGCCAACAGCTGATGAAGGAAATATTTTATGAACCGGCAAGTGAGCACTACGTAAGCATGCTCAAATCCATTGCCGAAGTGAACCTGGAGATCTAGAATGTCTGCTATCGACCAACGCCGTGTCCTTACGGAGCCGGGCGACCGCGAAGAGACGCTCACCTATTGTGTTGAGCATTTCATTACACTCGCTAACGAAGCAATAAAAGCTCGGGGTGCCTTTTTTGTTGCACTTTCGGGGGGCAGCACACCAGCTGTGCTCTTTCTGCGGCTGGCTCGTGCAGATACGAAGGGTCGTGTCGACTGGAACAAGGTGCACCTCTTCTGGAGCGATGAGCGCAGCGTGGCTCCTGATGATCCTGACAGCAACTACAAGACGGCTATGACTGGTGGCTTTGGGGACGTACCCAAAAGCCAGATCCATCGAATGGTCGCCGAGGGCGACATTCAAAAGGGTGCAGCGGATTACGAACAGCTCATTAAAGACGTGGTTCCTGGTGCCGCATTCGACCTCATCATGCTTGGCATGGGGGATGACGGTCACACCGCCTCTCTTTTTCCCGGAACCAAAGCCCTTGACGAGCAAAAACGCCTTGTGGTAGCGAACGAAGTGCCGCAAAAAAAGACGTGGCGCATGACCTTTACCTATCCACTGATTCACAAAGCACGTAACATCGCGTTTTATGTCCTAGGCGACAGCAAAGCTGGGATGGTGCAGAGCATCCTAGAGGGAAATTCCAAATTGCCAGCGGGACTCGTTGGCACACGCGAAACCCCTGCAGAATGGATCTGCGACGAGGGCGCTGCACGGCTAGTTTAGGGCTCACCTGTCCCTCACAATCTTCCTTATGTTAATCCTAACTACCGGCGGTTTGCGATTTTTCAAACGCAGAGACGGGGAGGCGGAGAGAAACGCAGAGAGTCTACTTCATTTATACTCTGCGCGCCTCCCCGTCTCCCCGCCTCTGCGTTTAAAAAATCGCAAACCGCCCGATGTTCTGGTGTATCTAACCATTCACCCTCCTGAGCCAGGTGTCATGGTTACGCAAGCATTTAAAACGTACTCTCTACCAATCGGCGTTTATAGCGACGAGACATTTCGGGTCGTTGCACGCGTCGGGAATCGCTTTTGGTGTCCGGTTGGCACCTACCAGGAAGTAGTCGGTGGAACTTTTTTTGGTCACGCCTCTAGGTAGAGGAAAATCCGCCCCTTATGACGTTGTACATTTAAGGAAGAAGGGCCGACTATTGAGTGCATGGAAAATTGGCTCCTCACTTGTTTTCTTTTGTTTCTCATCATTATGGTCCGGTACCTACTCATTGCCGGACTAGCCTATTGGCTGTTATGGCTGAGACCCGAAGTTACCTGGGCACGGAAACTGTTTAGCAAGTCACCTCCTAAGGGCATGGTTGCCAAAGAAATTGGCTGGTCGCTTCTTACCTCTGCCATCTACGCGGTTCCTGGAGCGTATATGCTTGAGAGTTGGAAACAGGGTGGGACTGCCATCTATATGGTGCTAGCGCCATCGGATCTAATTTATCTCCCAGCAAGCGTCTTCCTTTTTCTTTTTTTGCACGACACCTATTTCTATTGGAGCCATCGCCTGATGCACCTACCAAAGCTCTACCCCATCTTTCATAAAGTGCATCATCAATCGAAACCGCCAACGCCGTGGGCCGCCTTCTCCTTTCACCCTTACGAAACACTACTGGGTGCAGCAGTGATTCCACTCATGGCTTGGTTCATCCCCATCCATGTAAGTGGACTCGTTTTTATTCTGACTCTAATGACCATAGCGAGCGTTCTCAACCATTGCGGCTATGAGGTGCTGCCAGACAGAGTTCTCCGCGGATTTATTGGTGAGCACTGCATCACGGCCGCCCATCACAACCTTCATCACAGCCGTTTCAACTGCAACTACGCACTCTACTTTCGTTTTTGGGACAAAATAATGTCCACTGACGTGTGGGATAAGTATTACGAGGAAAGCCAATGATTACACATATTCTTCTGTTCACCATTGTTTTTATTAGTATGGAAGGAGCTGCTTGGGGGCTTCACAAGTACGTCATGCACGGCTTTCTTTGGAACGTCCATCTCGATCATCACCGGCCTAAAAGGGGACAAAAGGTGCAGACCAACGATATTTTCGCGATCGTTTTTGCCGTCCCGAGCTTCCTGCTCATACTTTTTGGCACGTACTTTATTGACGTCCACTTTGCCACCGCGGGCTATGGGATTCTCGCCTACGGAATCGTTTACTTCTTCGTTCATGAAGTGTTGATTCACCGCCGACTCCCCATCCAGCTCCCAAAAAATTGGTACTTAGATGCCTTACTGCGCGCTCATGGCGACCACCATTCGATCGCCAAAAAAGAGGGCTGCTGTAACTTTGGTATGCTGGTGGTTCCACTGCGCTACTTTCGCGCTGCGCGCAAGCAAGGCGAAAAACACCTATAGGCTACCTGCGCTGCTCACCAATTATGAAGCCGAGGGCTAGTCCGGTCACTAGACCTGCTGCGTGAGCAAGATGGTTAACCCTTCCAGCACCTAGGGCGCCGATGACTAGCGACGGCCCCAGAATCATTGCATATTTTTCAAATACCCGAATGGGCGTGCTGGTCCTTAGTTCAGAGCCCACACCAGCACCCACAATGGCTAGTACGACTCCTGAAAGACCAAGACTCCAACTGTTCTTACTCTTAAATAGAGCTTGAGCTACGTGTTTCACAACACAGGCGCTCGCAGAAATTGCAATGATGGCGCTTCGACCAAAACGTCGCTCTACCTGACCTAAGTTATACATTGACCAACAGT
>JBFIDQ010000105.1:0-8959 GCA_041603795.1 Chlamydiales bacterium | reverse complement strand
GTGCGATAAGCAGACACGGCCCCAAAAAATTGCGTAGAGATAAGAAGACTCGGGCACAAAAAAAACGGGCGATAACTCAGGACGCGGCGCGTGTCGTGGCGAAGCGTATGGTGTCGCCTTCCTTTACGCCTAGGGCGTCGGCGACCGCTTGCGTGATGGTGGCTGCGGCGCCGTCACTTGCGACGTGGGCAAAGCAGGCGCGGAAATCTAGCTCTGTGTTGCTGGCAACCATCGGCTCGGATTCGGGATCGCTCTCTACAATCTTACCAACGGGGAGGCGTTGGGAGTCTCTGATGGTTCGGATGCTATCTCGTGCGTGGCTTATTGTCGGACCTGCATCAAAAAGATCCACTTGTCCATTAAAACTGAACCCTTCTGCTTCCAGTAGCCGCATGGCTGGTGCCGTGTTTGGGTGGGGCTGACCGATAACCTCTTTCGCTGCGTTGTCAAGAAGGGCGATGTGAATGGGGTATTCGGGGAGGAATTCTGGAATGAATCGCTTATCTTTGTTGTACAATTTGACTACATCGCAGAATTCGATATCGAGAAAATGGCGTCCTACGTGATCCCAGAATGGACAAACACTGCAGTTTTCACTAACCCCACGCATCTCTGCCACGATTTCTTCTGTGAAGCGGTGACTCTGCTCGGCCATAAAAAGAAAGCGGCCAAGAGACAGTAGGCGTCCAATGCCACCTTTGCGATGTGCCTTCAGGAGGTAGAGGGAGCAGATTTCTGTTGGCCCATTACTTAGATGGTGTGGTTGTAAAACCTCCTCATTCCAATCTTGGTTGAGCACCTCGCTGTGGTGGAGATGTGACTTGATGCTGTAACAATAATGCGGGTCACCTACGCCGATGCGTGAGAAGATTCCTGAGGTGCCGACGGTTTCGTCGTTGTCCATGTTGTCCATCACGAACCCGTAGTATTCACCTCCGGGTTTCGTGGTGGATTCCGAGAACGCCACAAGCGAGTTGTCGATACGCCCTTGTAGGAAGACGCGATCGGGGGGTAGGTTCGTGATCCCAGCACCCGCGCTAAGTGCGAAGCGCTCGAGGCTGCGGAGGTCCTGCTGCTGTAAAGGTCGTAGTACGTACATAACGCATCTCCATGCTTATCCTCCCCCTGAGGCGAGGCCTGCAATCGCGGAGCCTGACGACTGCGCTTGGGCCATGGCGTTTTCCATCTTCGCAAATTGCTGGATGAGTGCCGTCTCGCGTGCGACAAGGCGATCTTCGAGTCGAGCTATTTGCTCGTCGAGGTCGTCATTTGCCGATGTAAGGGAGTCAATTCTTGTGTCATCAATGGCCCTCGTCTTACTTTGGAAGAGGGAGATTTTTGTCTGTTCATCTATCCAGTCATACAGGCGCCTTGCAACACCTGTGGTACTTTCTTTGTCACCTGTGCGTGTAAAAATTGAGCGAATAAGGCTCACATTTGAGGAGAGCAATCCGTCGAGCTCGCCTTCATCCAGTAAACCCAAAATGCCGTCTGTGCCCGATACGGTGTCCGTCCGGACTCCAAGGCCGAAATCTTCCAGCGATCGCATCGCTACGTTAATCAGCTCGCCGCCGGCGGTAGCGACCACGAGGGGTGGATTGATATCGACTGTGGCGCTATTGGCAGCTATGGTCGCTTGGTTTTGGACTTTATAAATCGTTGTGTCGCCTGCGATGGTGAATTCGTCGCCTGCTTCGAGCGTTCCAGCGCCTGCGGTGAAGTTGTTGATGGTGATCGTGGTGACTCCAATCGCTGCCGCCGTCGTGTCGATTGCTCCATCCCAGTCGCTGTCGCCCATCCTCACTCCGGTGGTGGTCAGAGCGCGCGTCTCATTGAAAAGTTGCCGCATGAGGCTGTCAGAGAAGAAAAGACCAAATTCATCGTCCTCACTAAGCGTGGCATTACGCACCCGATCGATGAAGTCGCGTGTTTCATTGTAGCTCTCGATAAAATCCGTGAGGGCATTCTTGATCTTGGTCGTGTCGTTGGTGATCTTAAGCGTGGTCGTTGCACCCCCATCTTGGAGGAGGTTCATGGTGACCCCGGTGACCACATCCGTGATAGTATTGCTCGAGCGGGTGATAGCAATACCATTTACGGAAAATGAAGAATCTGCTGATGTCTGGGCGACATTCACTAGGTTGCCAGCACCATCAATGATGCCAAATTCGCCCTGCAGGATGTTGGAGGGGTCATCTGTTGCGTTGACAAATGGTGGCGCACCGGCGACGGTACCGTGAATGGTGGCGGTTGCGCCAGTTTGTTTGGTTTGGAGGGTGAGGCGATCGTCAATCACGGTGGCAACCATTTCTAGACCGGCAGGATAAGCACCATTATTGATTTTGCCTGCGACATCTCCAAGGGTGTCTCCCGCGGTAAGAGCGATTGTAGTGCCGCTGAGAATGATGTTTCCCCCTGCAGGAAGCGTGTAGCTGCTGGCCTTCTGGCTGCCATAGGCGACGTGCGCGCGTGCTAGGGTGGTGACCACGAGATTGTATTCTGCATTGATCGAACTTGATGCGGCTGTCGCTGTCGCTGTGGTTTCTGTGCTGGAGGAGACTGCCTTGTCGTCGTATAAAGTCTGACCTGTAGTGCCATCGGCGCGGAGGGTCTGCACGGAAGTGGCAAAGGTCTGCAACTGCTCCGCCACGTCGTTCCAGGTGTCCACCTTCGCAACGTTGAGCTCCTGCTCCTCTTTGAGTCGATCAATTCGACCTTGGTCTACGGAAAGCAATTGCGCAACGATCGATTCTGTGTCGAATCCGGAGGTCAACCCCCCAAGTCGTATGCCGCCACTCCCTGAAGATGGTGCTGTCATCTGTTCTCCTTACGTAGACTGAAAGTACGCCCGTTGGTTACCATAGAGTCATAGCTGATCGCAATTTTTGAATACAACTCTGAGTGTTAAAAATCTATGCCTGTATTCAAGCAGGAAAGCCTAGAACTCCTGCGGCGACGTGTCGACCTCGCTGAAGTCGTTAGCTCCCACGTCGAACTCAAGAAGGCGGGCGGGACCTACAAGGGACTTTGTCCCTTCCATGACGAGAAGTCGCCGTCTTTTATTGTGGACGTAAGTGACCACCACTACCATTGCTATGGGTGTGGCGCACATGGCGATGCCATTGGTTTCTTGATGGAACTCAATAAAATGAGTTTTAGCGATGCAGTGGAGGCTCTGGCTCAGCGGTTTGGGGTCCATTTGGACCACGAGGAGAGCAGCGATGCCCCAAAGGGGCCGCCGAAGCAGAAATTGCGTGAGGTCATGACCTTCGCCGGGCGCTTCTTTCATTTTTGTTTGCTTCATACTGAGGAAGGGCAAGAGGCGTTAAATTATTTGTATCAGCGCGGGCTCGATCTTGCCTTTATCAGACGTTTTGAGATTGGACTAGCCCCTTCGGACGGCGACCTCCTCCCAGAGCTATGTCGGGAAAAGCGATGGGGATTTGATCTACTTGAAACCGTAGGGCTCGCGGTCCACCGTCAGGGACGCCGCCGCTCCTTCTTCGACAGTCGAATTACCTTTCCGATCCGAGACCCCATGGGAAACATCATCGGATTCTCAGCGCGCAAGTACAAAGAAGAGACTTTTGGCGGAAAATACGTCAATACCCCAGAAACGCCACTTTTCAAAAAATCGCGTGTTCTTTTTGGACTCGATGCATCACGACGCCGAATAGCAAAGGAACACCAGGTGATCATCGTCGAGGGGCAGATCGATGCCCTTCGCTTGATCGAGGAGGGATTCAACTTTTCGGTAGCTGGACAGGGAACGGCCTTCGGAAAGGATCACGCGGCAGAGCTCATCAAATTAGGTGTTCAAAAAGTCTTTTTGGCTATGGATGCGGATGAGGCGGGAAGGGAGGCGTCAGCGAAAGTGGGGAATCTTTTCCAAAAGGAGGGGGTGGAGGTTCGCGTTGTGGAAATGGAGCCGGGCTCAGATCCGGATACCCTTCTAAGAGAAGAGGGTCCGGAGGCGTTTCATAAGCGACTCGACAGCAGCATCGATTATCTGACCTTTCTGGTGAACCATAACGGGCGCTACATCAACCTCGATACGCCATCGGGAAAGAATCAACTTGTCACCAAGCTCACTGCGCAGATACGTGAATGGAGCAAGCCTGTAATGGTGCACGAGAGCCTACGCAAGCTGGCAGGCTTGGCTCATGTTCCGGAGGAGATAGTGGGGGTTGGACAGCAACCGATGCGTAACTACGCGATCCAACAGAGCGCAACGGTCCGTGCCCACGGGGGCATCGAGATCGATCCCGATCGCATCCTAGAGATGGACCTCCTGCGACTTCTGCTTCTTACTGCGAAGGAGAAGCCAGAGCTTGCCAAGTTGATTCAGAGGGAGATCGCACCAGAGGCGCTGCACAATGGACTCTGCCAAGAAACTTATCGCATAGCTCTCTCTCGCATCGAAGAGGGCAAGCCTCTCGACTTATTTTCCTTGGCGATGTCGAGTGAAAAAATTCAAGAAGCTCTAGATGAGCTGAACGCGCGAAAGGTTAACCCAGATCGCTTAGAAGAACTCGTGGTGACAACCGTCAACAAGATACTCGAACGCAACTGGCTGCAGCAACGCCAGCAGGTGCAGGTGAAGATTCAGTCGGCAACACAGTCGTATGATGAGTCCATGGTGCTCGTTCAGGAGATGGCGGACCTGGGTAACCAGCCGCCTAAGGCGGAGTTCGTCGGTCAGAGCACAAAGTACTAGAGATGGGGTTTCAGTTTATCCTTTGATTGGTATAGTTCGCCCTTTGCAATCACCAATGGGAAAAGAGACATGTCTGCTATCCACTTCCCCCTTTCACCCTCAATTCTAACCTACGACTACTCTCAGTCTCCCATAAATTGGGAGGAACGTTTCGTTCACCTCAGGCCTGCGTGGTACCAAACACAAAAGACGATGCGGGGGGTGGCGAACTTATTCTCTAGCATTGGAACGATCGGGATGGCTACTTCCGCATCTCTCACTGTCGTTCGAGTCCTCATCTTGTCAAATCATTTTAAGTGGACCCCGCATCTAGGCGTCATCTCGCTTCTTTTTGCTGGTGCCGGTGGCTATCTCGCGTCGCGCTGTGAATACCCAAATGACCCAGCGTACCAACGTCGCGCGAGCAAGGATGCGTGGATGGCTATCCAGAGGCACGGATTGACCGTTTCACAAATTAAAAGGCGTTATGGGAATCTTGTTGAACAAGGAGACTTACACGACTATGTGAGGGCCTTTCCATTTCATGGTGATCCGTTTCTTTTCGAACGGCGATACGGAGTAGATGGATTTGCTCTTCTTAGCGATGAGGAAAAAAAGCCCTATCGTGAGGTGTTGAGAAGGGAAATCTTAACCCCGTCAAAACACAAATATTTGTGTGAAGCTTTGGAACTTACTCTTGCAGTGCCTCTTGCCCCAATAGGAAGGTACGAACTCTTTATGGATACCTGCCAAGGGAACCCAGAGCTGGCACGAGAGTGGCGTCCATTGGTGCAACAGGCCGCAAAAAAGCTTCCCTTTAGCTCGCTTGTCGGACGCTACGGAAGACTATTTCAAGTGGGGCTACTTACGCCAGAAGATGTACGTGATCATGTTCTGTCAATGATGAATGGCTTGAAGTTGAATCAGGAGCCTTGTGCGGAATGGCTCGACTGCGAAGAGCTGGGTTTGATTCCTGAGTACGCAAGAAAGGCGTTGTCAGCTGCACATCAGGTGGCCAAGGGATGTTCGGTCACATACCGCGGCACCATTGCAGAAATCGGAGCTAACTACCAACAGAACCTCAATTCGCTTCACCCTAAGGAAAAAGAGACAAAAATGAAGCCGAGTCGTGAAGCTTTTGTAGAGGCAGAACGTATCTACCAGAGCAAAAAGAGTATTCTGACGGCTGGGCGCTGGAAGGCACTGGAGGAAGCAAAAATTGCTTATGATGAAGCGTTAGCTGCTGTGCATCAGCAATATCGTAACTCCCTCAATCTGTGACCTCGGACGTTGAGTATCTCTCTAAAGTCGTTCATGGGACGGCGACGGTGATTGTTTTGATCTCCGTATACCCGTCAAGAGCGGCCTTTCCGAGGTCGCGTCCCAAACCTGACATCTTATATCCACCAAATGGGGCAGCGCAGTCGACGACATTGTAGCAGTTGATCCAGACTGTCCCCGCCTTGAGTCTTTTCGCCGCTCCGTTTGCGGTGTCGATGTTTTGGGTCCACACAGCAGCAGCAAGGCCATAGTCGGAGGCGTTTGCGCGCTGGATGACCTCATCCATGTCACGAAAGCGAAGTACGGAAGCTACGGGACCAAAGATCTCCTCGCGAGCGATGGCCATCGTATCGTCGACATCTCCAAAAATCGTCGGCGCGATAAAAAGGCCCTTTTCGCCAACACGGTTACCACCGGTGACGAGCGTAGCTCCCTGCTTCTTGCCAAGGTCGATGTAGTGCTGCACCTTGTCGAATTGCGCCTGGTCGACGAGCGCGCCTTGCTGCGTAGACGCCTCAAAGGGGTTGCCGACTTGGCGCGCGGCGGCGGCCGCAGAAAATGCCTCGAGAAAGCGGTCGTAGACCGATTCCTGGACAAAAAGGCGGCTTCCAGAGCAGCAATTCTGTCCGTTGTTGGAGAAGATGGCACTAATCGCGCCTTCAACGGCAGCGTCGAGGTTGGCATCTTCACAGACAATGTTTGCACTCTTACCACCAAGCTCGCAGGTGAGCCGCTTCATGCTGCCAGCAATCGATTTTCGGATGATTTTCGCCGTCGTGGTTTCTCCAGTAAATGAGACCTTATCGACGTAAGGATGGGCCACAAGGGCAGCGCCGGTGGTGGGGCCTCCGGGAACAATATTGATGACGCCAGGAGGAAAGCCGGCCTCCTGGATGAGTTCGGCCAGTCGCAGTGCGGTCAAGGGGGACTGCTCGGCAGGCTTTAGGACCCCGGTGCAGCCCGCAGCGAGCATCGGTCCAAGCTTCCAACAGGTGAGTGCCAGGGGGTAATTCCATGGAATGACGAGAGCGCAAACGCCCACCGGTTCGCGGCGGGTGATGGTGCTAAAGGAGCCGGAAATAGGAATTGTGTCTCCCTGAAGTTTGTCGGCCCATCCACCGTAGTAACGGAGCGTTGCCGCAGCCCCAGGGATGTCCCCATTAAGGGCCTCCGAGAGCGGTTTGGAGACGTCCAAAACTTCCAATCGCGCCAGCTCCTCAACGTTGGCCTCAATAAGGTTCGCTAGACGAAATAGGAGTTGCCCGCGCTCTCGCGCGTCGAGTCGACCCCACGGCCCCTCAAGGGCTTCTCTCGCTGATCGAACAGCCCTATCTACAGTCTCTTCGTCGCTCTCCGCAATCTCTGCAATAGCCTCGCCCGTTGCCGCATGGTAGGTGGTGAAGGTGGCGGACGACGAGGGCATAAAGTCGCCGTTAATAAAGGGCGTGCGCGGCGGTAGCCTGAGGTCTTGTAACTGGCAGGTCGACATGGCTTGAAGCTCCGTGATTTTGATGAAGGTTCTGAGTCAACAGCAACGTGCGTTTTTTATCAACTCCGCAGAGACCACCTTGCTTTGGACTGATGATCTCTGGCTGCAGGAGTAGCCTTCCGGCTCTGGCGATTCTTTGAGTTTAAAGCTTTTATTTTATATTTGACAATAATAAACCATGTTCTTTATAATATCTTTTAATTTTAACTAAATATTGGGTATTTTAATGTCGTCAATTTCTGCAGGAACTGCTTCTAGCTGTTTTGGAAAAAGAAAGAACTATGAACCCGAAATAGAGCAGCCCATAGAGCAGCCCGGGAAACGGCTAAAAATAGAAGGAGAGTATTCACCTCCGCCTACGATAGGAACAATGCCGGAGGAGCTAATTTTAGAGATATTTTCATTTCTTGCTATTCCGGATAGATCCAACTATCTAAATTTAGTAAGCAAGGAATTTAATACCCTAGAGAAAGATGCTGGGAGGTATGTTTTTCTTGAGCTTTCCCATGCAAGACAACTTCCTGCAATTCTTAACAAGTATACTGATCTGACTGGGGTTGGGGTAAAGTGCATGAAAGGATTTTCTGATAAAATTGCACATGCCATTAGTCCATATTCCTGTCTTGAAAGCTTGGATTTAAGAGAGAACCCTTTAGAAGGTCGTGATGGCGTTTTCTCGGAATTGGGGCTTGTGGCTCTACTTAACCATAAAAGGCTGCATTCACTGGAGCTAGATAATGAGTCCGAGGACTCTCCCGTAATAAAAGGTGGCATCTTCGAGCCAACGGGTTTATTTCCCAATTTAACCACGTTATCGGTTCAGGTGAGCAATTCCGGACTGTTGAAAATGGCGAGTAACAAGGAGCAAGACTCCCTCAAAGAAAATCCCGTCATGAAGGGGCTGGAGGTTGTCGATTTCTCAAATTCTCTGGATATTACAGACTATGGATTGATTCCTTTTTTAAGGTGTCAAAATTGGTTACGCTCATTAGATCTATCAATGTGTAGTCAAGTGACTGACCGTTCTCTTTTGCATTTGCCAGCTGGGTTAGAGAGTTTACTTCTGTCAAATTGTAACATCACGTTACGGGGGGTGCGTTCCCTTGAGCGCCTAACCAATTTAGAAACATTAGATCTTCCTGAATTTTCTTTGGAAGAGCTCGAACCCGCTTTGAATTGGTTGCAAAGTCTTACTACTCTATTTCTGACTTGCTCCAACATTGACAGGAATGTGGTCCTAAGGATTGCTGCACAACTTAAAAATTTAGAGTCGATTACTCTTGAGGCCTCTGAAGACATCCCCGATGGTCAAGAGGCGGAAGAAGAACATCATGGCTGCTATCTAATTTCACGAGGCCCTGGGAATAAAATCGAGTTAGAAAAGCGATAGCGTTCGTGTTTGATTTTGAATATCAGGCATTATGATGAGGAAGTTCCATTTAGCGAGGCGCGTGAAGGCTTTCATTGTAGTACTTAAGTGACTGCTCCAGGCC
>JBFIDQ010000104.1:0-8982 GCA_041603795.1 Chlamydiales bacterium | reverse complement strand
TGAGCTCCCGCCTGCCCCTGAAATATGCTATAATACCAATAGAAGAGGGGACATCTCTAAATTGCAGGAAGTGGGGACATTTCTACTTTGCAATGACAGAATATTTTTTAAAATCACCCTATTTTGTGGTAAAATAGCCGCCCCATATGTGCCTCAAACGGCCCCTGCTGTTGCTTAGGGAGGCGCTGGAGGAGGGCTTGCGTGAGGGTGTGAAGTTGCTGGCGCGACAGAGGATAGGCACTACGAATCAGATGCTCAAGCTCTACTGGGTGAACGCCCTTCGTATCCAGAGACCAGCTATCAGGCGTCACTTCACGCTGTGCTAGAAGAGGAGCAATGCGCTCGTCGAGATACCCCTTCAATGCTGCCGCCTCATCGGCGTGGCGGGCTAGGGGCAAAGCGACCTCTTTCCCAAAAAGCTGAGGCAGAATTTCCATACGCATGCGCGAACGCAGGATGGTAGGATCTTCGTTGGTGGAGTCAGTAAAGTAGGAAATGCTACGCTTTTCTAACCAGGAGATGATCTGCTTCTTAGAGACGCTGAGTAGAGGGCGCCAGAGAGTGAGGCCTTGTTGGGTACTCACTTCCCTCATCGCACCTTGTCGTACCAGAGGCGCGCCCTCAAGCAGCCGCTTCAGTACGGTCTCTGCTTGATCATCGGCGTGATGCCCAAGCACCACGGCTTGGCACTCTGTTGTCTCAATCACTTCGCGAAAAAAGGCGCGACGCGCCTCGCGGCAGCGATCTTCCTTGTTGCCTCCGTCGAAAGGGGCAAGGCGCGTTAAATGAAACGGCACTCCGGTGCAGGTGCTCCGCAACTCCTCTGCCTCTGCGGCGCTCTCCTCACGCCACCCATGATCGATATGCGCAACGTGGAGAGCGACACGATCCTTCAGTAGGTGAAAAAGAGCGCGCGAATCGGGTCCGCCTGACAACCCTAGCAACAAGGGACGTCTAGCATCGTGGTGCTCTCGAAGAAATGTAGAAACAACTTGGTCCAAGTGACTCATAACAGTCCTTGAAGACGCAACCAGAGGTAAATGACGATGAGCAACAAAATCACCAGCCACCATGTGTATTGCGGCGGATCTTGTCGAATATCGAGCACGACCTCACCCAAGGGGGTCACTTTTAGCGTTTTCCCGCCATATTTGGGCGCTTCTTCGGCATCTTGAAAGAGGTCCGCTAGCTCGCGGATATCACCCAGACGCTTCCATTCGGTCCACCCCTCCCGCTTCGCAAGCGTATCCGGCGTGAGATCCGTACGCTCTCGAAGCTCCCTTTTGCTAAAAGGACCTTCGACCTTATTCCCGATCTTGATAAACCACTTCTTCTTGGGTATCATAGGAACTATCATAACAGACCGGTCGCTTTGGGGCGATAGCGATGCCGATTATCTGGCGATATCTACTTGGACAATACCTCAAGGTTTTCCTTCTAACCCTATTTGCTTTTGTCGGCGTTCTTTTGGTCAGCCGACTCGACGAGATTGCTCATTTTGCTGCTTTGGGAGGGACCGCCCGGTTTGTAGCGCTTTTTACCGCGCACCAGATCCCTTACATCCTACCGATTGCGATCCCCGTCAGCGCCCTTATTTCGGCCACGCTCCTATTTCAAAACCTTTCTACGCAAAATGAATTAACCGCCATGAGAGCGAGCGGGATCTCCATCTTGCGCGTGGTTTCTCCCATCCTTACGGCAGCCGCCTTCCTTTCCGTTCTGAATTTCTACGTCATCTCCGAAGGGGCTACCTACTCGCACATGGCGACGCGTCGACTGGAGGCAGAGGTTCGATCGACAAACCCCCTGCTTTTCCTTCAAAACCGCCGTATTTTAGGAACTCAGGGGGTGTATACCGATGTAATGGGGCGCTTTAAAAATGGGGAGCATGCGGAGGACGTCCTCATCGCCTTCCTCAACACTTCGCAAGATCGGCTCAACCTCATGATGATCGAAGATCTTATCGCGGAAGGCAGTGATCTCGTGGGCCATAACCTCTCCATACTCTCAGCTTCCCCCTCAAAAAAGCCGCATCATTTTGACCACATCATGATCGAAAATATAGGGAAGGGCACCTCGTCTATCGGACAGCTCTCCCAATTCATGGGATCGAGTGGCTGGTCACTCAAGCCCGATCAGTTACAAACCGCACTACTGGTGATCAAAACCAAGTCGGAGGTGCGTAAGTTGCGGGGGATGAGTGACGCGACGCCTGAGGAGCGAGCGCAGCAGATGGTGCAAGTCAATATGTGCATTTCGGAGTTTGCGAGGCGCCTTTCCCTTTCATTTGCCGTCTTCGCCTTTTCCTTCCTCGGCTGCTCCTTCGGCATCGAAATTGGACGCCAGCGCTCGATGCGGGGCGTTGTCACTATTATCGCTTTGATCAGCGTCTACTTGGCTACCTACTTTTTTGCCAAAGGATTCAAAACGAGCTTGCTGGTCTCCGTTCCGGCCTACCTCGTGCCCCTGTTCATCGTGACGGCGTTAGCGTGGCGACGAATGAGTCGAGTGAACAGAGGGATCGAATAACATGATGAAGATATGGGAACGCTACTTCATCTACGACGTCGTCAAACTCTTCGTTATGCTATTGGCGACGTTCTATTTTCTCTACGTGGTCGTGGATTACTCAACCAACAGCTCCGACTTCGCAGAAAAGGGCATGGGCGTCCTTGACCTAGCTCTTTTTTACCTGTTTCAATTTTCCAAGCGACTCGATGTACTGCTCCCGTTTTCTCTCATGATCGCGACCATGCGAACGCTCTGCACGCTCAATACGAACAATGAGCTGGTGGCTCTGGCGGCCTCTGGAGTTTCCCTCAAGAGACTTGGACGCCCATTTCTCGTGTTTGGCCTCGTGTGTGTTGCTCTCCTCTATGCCAATCTCCAGTGGGGGCAACCGGAGGCTCTCAACGGTCTGAAAGCGATTAAAAAGACGAATAGGAAGCACCTAGGAGTTGAAAAAAAGCAACGCTCGGTATCGAGTTTTGTTCTAAAAGATGGAAGCACTCTTCTCTATCAGGGCTACGACACGACTAGGGAGCGGTTTTTTGATGTCTACTGGGTATATTCTCCCAAGGAGATCTTTCGCGCGCAATACCTCTATCCTGATGAACTTCATTCCATCGGGACGCTGGTGGATCGACTCGTACGCAAAGATAATGGGAAGTTTCATATTGCGGAGTCACACAGTTCCTTAGTGTTTAATGAGTTGGGATTCACAGACGATATCCTAGGAAAGGCCCTCTCAAAACCGTCGCGGCTATCCATTACCCAGCTATGGAGTGAGGTGCCGCCGCGCGGTAAGCTTTACACGGACCACGACGTGCTGGTTTTGAGCAACCTTCACTACAAGCTTTCGCTCCCTTGGCTCGCGATACTTGTCGTCATCGCCCCTATGCCGTTTTGCATGCGCTTCACTCGCCATCTCCACATCTTTTTGCTCTACGGCGTTGCCGTCGTCGCATTCCTCATCTTCTTTACGATCCTAAATGCGATGCAGGTCGTGGGAGAAAGTCAGGTCATCCCCCCCCAAATGAGCTCGTGGGGCACTTTCTTCGTGTTCTATTGCCCGGCCTTGTGGTATTACATCAAGATGAAATAGGAGATTTCTGTGAGCTTCGACCGTACGCTGCACGTTAGCCGTGCGGCCATCCAGAATAATATTACGACTCTACGTGCACGCCTACCCGAGGGCTGCCGCATGATGGCGATGGTCAAGGCCAATGGTTATGGTACGGACCCGGTGCTGTTAAGTCGACTTGCTGGAGAGAGCGGAATCGACATCCTTGGGGTGGCTCACCTGGAGGAGGCCATCGCACTGCGGGAGGCAGGCATCGAGCAGGCAATTTTGGTCCTTCATGCATGGCCGGAGGAGGCATCGCTCCTTGAGAAATACGACTTAGAGGTGGGTGTCAGCGACCCCACCATGCTTAAGGCTCTCAAGTCAGTGGAGGTTGGGGTCCATTTGCAGATCAATACTGGGATCAATCGATTCGGCTGCCGACCACAGGAGGCGATGGCGATGGCGGAAGAAATTGCTACCGCGCGGAATCTTCGCTTCAGGGGCATCATGACGCACTTTGCAGCAGCGGATATTCCTGAGGAAGATTCGTTTACGTTAGGTCAGGTGGCACAATTCGATGCGGTGATCCAGAACCTGAAGGAACGGGGTATTCGCGCGGAGTACACGCACGCGGCCAATTCCGCAGCGGTTGTCCGCTTCGACCTCTCCCAATACAACCTAGCTCGCCCTGGACTCATGGTCCTAGGCACTCACCCATCACCAGCTACGGAGGAAACCTGCCCCCTCGAGCCTGCTCTGCGACTCACCTCACGGAACATTCAAATCCATGCGTGTCGAGAGGGAGAAACGGTAAGCTATGGTCGACGCTACAAGGTAGCGCAGGAGGAAGAGGAAATTGCAGTGATCCCTCTGGGATACGGCGACGGTATCCAGTGGCGAGGGAGCGGAAAGGGCTATTGCCTCGTGCGAGGCAAGCGCGCAAGCCTCGTCGGCTCGATTTGTATGGACTACTTGATGCTAAACGTGACAGGGATCGGCGCGGCAATGGGTGATGAAGTGACTCTATTCGGCGGTGACGAAGGCGCCCTTTCCGCGGAGGCATTTGCCTACGCGACAGGGACGATGCCCCACGAACTGATCACCAGTCTCGGACCGCGCATCACCAGAAAATTTTTCTAAGGCAGAGAGCATCATCTACCGATAGCTAGACTGACAGGAGAAGGGGTACCAATAAGACCCTAATACTGTAAAGAGGGCGAAGGGGATCCTTTGCCGGACCCGTTTCCGTGCGTGGACCCCCTAGGGTCCACGCTTTTTTTGTATTCAGCAATTCCCGCAAACATTCCACGTGCCCGAGCTCGAGCCCGCGCGCGTACCCGAACCTCTACGGTAGAAATTTCGGGCAAGCGCGCGAGCTCGGACTCGGGGACGTGGAATCTCTGCGGGAATTGCTGCTATACGTATAAGACCTAGGCCTTAAACGTTTTCGAACTGCCCTGCTGGTGTCTCTTCAATAACCCGACGCATCTTCTTGCCGGGAGTGAACTTCACAGCGTAGCGCTCAGGAATCACAATAGGCACGGACGCATTCTTAGGATTACGACCAATCTTCTGCTTGCGCTTTACGACTTCGAACACGCCGAAATCGCGAAACTCCAGGCGCTCACCGCCAGATAGACAGTCAGTCATCTTGTCGAGGAACGACTGAACTACAGTACGCACATCGTTAGGATGCAACTTATTTTCCGAAGCGATCGAGTTGATCAGTTTCTTCTTTGTCATTGTTAACTTTTTCTTTTCCAATGTACTGCTGCCCATAGAATGAGGACTCCTTGTTAATGCTCTTTGCCGTACCCCGGTGAGCCTCTATGGCTTAGATCATGCTCACCCGTCAGATTTTCGGCAACCCATTTTTTAACCTGTCGAACCCCAGCAAACCATCTGATGGATCTCACTGAAGATAAGCCTCATCATACGCATCACGCGATTGGTTTCAAGTATATTTTTTTAATTTGGCTGTTTTTTTTTATCCCTCTACCCGAATGACCATCTTTTTCTTCTTGCCCACACCTAGAAGAAGGAAGCCTCCATCGATAAGATCATCAGAGCCAATCTCCCGAGTATCATCGGAAATTTTCTCATTATTCAGGTAGGCGCCACCATTGCGGATAAGTCGTCGCGCCTCTCCCTTGCTGCTTTGCAATCCGGACGTGACAAGAACATCAAGAAGCTTTTGTGCCACGACAGATGCCTCAGGGAGTGTTTCTGACAAATTATGTGTGGCTATTTCTTCGAGCGTTGCTCGATCGAGGGTCGTCACTGCGCCTGGCGCCACGCTAGCGGTCACCACCTGCGCTTCAGCTAACCCTTCCTCGCCATGCAAAAGCGTCGTAAGTTCCTCCGCAAGGCGCTTTTGCGCCGCATTCGGAGCAAGTGCACCTTCGGCCAATTTCGACTCGTAATCGCGAATCTCCTCCATCTCCATAAAGGTGAGCATGCGCATCAATTTGATCACGTCAGCATCAGCGACGCGATACAAGTGCTGGTAGAACTCGTAAGGAGAACACTTGTCAGCTGAAAGCCAGATCGTCCCTTCTTCGGTTTTCCCGAATTTTTTTCCGTCAGAACGCGTAAGAAGTGGAAACGTGACTCCATACGACGTCTTGCCACCCAATCGGCGAATGAGTTCGGTACCTGCGGTAATATTGCCCCACTGATCGCTCCCCCCTACCTGCACGGTAACATCATGCTTATCAGAGAGATGGTAGAAATCATAAGCCTGCAGAAGCTGGTAGCTAAACTCCGTATAGGAGATCCCCTCTTTAGACTCCATTCGACTCCTCACGCTATCCTTAGCAAGCATTGGACCCACACGAAAATGCTTACCGATGTCACGTAAGAATTCGATAAATCCAAGCTTCTTGAACCAGTCGTAGTTATTGACGATCTGCGGATCCTTGAGCACGCACTTGAGATCCTTCGTGATCCCCACAATGTTTTGCTCAATCGTCGCCTCGTCAAGCAGGTTGCGCTCCTGACTCTTTCCCGAGGGGTCCCCAACCATGCCGGTCGCTCCCCCTACCAGTGCAATAGGCTGGTGACCACACCTTTCGAACCAAGCCAAGACCATAATCCCTACAAGATTGCCAAGGTGAAGACTCTCAGCAGTAGGATCGAATCCGCAATAAACGCGAAGCGGCTGCTCCGAGGCCTCACGCAAACCCTCGCCAGTAAGAGCCTCACGCAGGCCACGCTCTTCTAGAATTTCAATAATATTTTTTGACATAAAAAAACGTCCCTCCATAAGGAAGAGACGTTTATAACTCCTAAGAGTTTTGTGGTCAACGGACTACGAGTTACAAACCGCCCGGCGGCGCTGCAACCCAACAGCTGCAAGCATCGCGCCAAGCAAAACGTACGTGCCCGGTTCTGGGATAGGAATTCCCTTGCCCATTGCCTCAAGCGCATCAACGTTTTCAAGAGAACCCATCGGAGCCATCGGATCAACAGCAGCCGTCACGTCGAAAGCCGTATCCCATAGATGTCCGCCATGAGTCAAGAAGGTAATGCCACTCCCTTTCAACCAATCGATGACTTCACCACCGTCCATGCCTACCACCCCAAACGTTGGTAGCGTAATCGTAAAGGGATGAAGACTAAAGATGATCTCATCAAGATCGTCCCAAACATGAACGGACCCACCGCCCATCGTATCACCGTCATCCGCAGCAATCAACGCATCTACGTCAACATCGGCATTGTCAACGAAGAAACCTATATCCATAGGATCGGTAATTCCCAAGAGCCCAGCAACCGCTGTCGACAACTCCATTTGTGAGATATATGGGGTGACCGCACCTGTCGTTGTCGTCCAAACAGAAGTTGTCAACATTTTATCACCTTCCAAGGAAAAGCGATCAGCGTCAGAACTAGCCTCTGGACCCCAAACTTCAAGAGCGTCCAGATTTTGCCAATTATCAGGAGTCACCATATCAACTCCATGGTCGTTGATCTCCTGCGCTGGAGGAGCACTTTCTCCGTCAGCCCAAAGACCAGTTGCACCTGTCATTCCATTCTCACGATAGACGTTCAAACCTTTTGATCCAGCCGGATCAGTAACTGAAAAAAGAAGGGCTGTCGTGTCTGGTCCACCAGTCGCAAATGGAGCGAAGTTCGTTATATTTCCAAATAGGTGGTCACGGTGATTGGCCATAGCATCTACTTGAAGCTGATCCGGAGGAACACTCGTTGGGAGCCCTGGCAAATCGCCGTAGTCAACCCCATCAATAGCGCCTCCAATTCCATCCCAAAGAACCGTTTGCAACGGATCAATTACAGTATCGGCATCATGATCACCAGATGGCGCCCCTGCAAAAGGAACCCCATGCGAGTACTCCTTTCCAGTGGCAAATGTTGGTCCGTCAGGATCCATCATGCCCGAAGGAGCTGGTGAGAACATGCTCACCGGCGTATAAGAATCACTCGCCTCGGCTGTCCCTGCTAAGAAGCAGGTAGTAGAAAGAGCCAGCATGGCTCTTTGCAGTGTGGAATACATTTTCGTCTTCATAAAGATTCCTCCCGTAGGAATTTGAGTTTAGATATCATCATTTTATAATAATAATTATATATCTAAACAGTCTCGACCGTCAATCTTTTATTTGAAAATAAAAAAACCACGAATCTAAAGATATAGATTCGCGGTAAACAAAAGGAGGAAAAATGAATAATTTTATTAACTTAAGCCTGCAACCCCAAGCGGTTAGCCATCCGTAGATAGCGAGCGGTGTCGGTTGCCTGCAAGTAGGTTAGGAGCTTACGTCGCTTTGCGACGAGGTTCATAAGGAACATGCGAATGGTGCGATCAAACGGCATCCGGCGCACTTCGTCCATGAGCTGGTGAATCCGCTCCGTCAGAATAGCGATTTGCACATCAGCCGACTGCGTATCGCGCTCGCTGAGACGAAAACTTCTAGTAATTTCTTTTTCGGTCTGTTTATCTAATTCCATGTTAAGCCCTCTTTGCTCTGTTATTTGAATCTATAATAACAGGGCAAAGTTAAGACATAACAAGTATTTTGTTAAATTCTAGTAAAGAATGGGGCGAACGACGAGACTCGAACCCGCGACCTCCGGAATCACAATCCGGCGCTCTAACCAACTGAGCTACGCCCGCCATAAGAAGAACCATTAAAACGCAGAAAAGGAGTTTAGGTCAAGACACAAAATAGATTTAGCAAGCCCCATCCTAAAATTAAATATCTCCCATGCAACAGTTTGCAATCGTCTACGTTTTTTCGAACGCAAAGACGGTAACATACTTTTACCCACAAGGTCTTGTGACGGAAATATGCGGCTTGTGCAGTGCGTGCTTTTTTGCTGCGGCAGCAGCAGAGGCACTTAGCCTCGGGTGGAGGCGCAGCCGGAACCCGGGGTACGGTTGCAGGAGAGATTCGCGC
>JBFIDQ010000103.1:0-9100 GCA_041603795.1 Chlamydiales bacterium | reverse complement strand
TTGCGCGGCGTCGAATTTCCGTTACTGGACTGTGGAAGGTAAAGCGTTTGGCTGTACAAGTTGATGGGTACGTGGTGGATGCTGCTGTTATCGGGCAAGCAGCTACCTTGGGAAATAGGCGTTGGGTTTTGGTGTCGAATGGTAATGCTCAGTTTTATGAGGACACGTTGGAGAGTCCTACTTTTTTGAGGTTTCTTTCACGGCTAAATGCAAATGCGCTTGTTTTTAATTATCCGGGGGTAGGCGCGAGTTCGGGTCTGCCTAGCAGAGGGGGTATGGCGATCTCGTACCGCGCGATGCTTGAGCTGCTGGAAGATCCAACAAGGGGTATTGGGGCTCGACAGATCATTGGGTATGGTCACTCCATCGGAGGGGCCGTCCAGGGGGAGGGACTTGATTCTCACTTGCTGAAGCGGGGTATCAGGTATTGTTTTGTGAAGAGCAGGACGTTCTCTGATATGAGTACCACTGCGGCTTGCATTACGAGAACATTTACTCATCCTAGCGCGGTGGTCACGGCCCTCGCAAAGCCGGAGCGAGTAGGCTGCTTGGTGGGTTTTTTTTGTTGGAATATGAGGTCGGTTGAGTCGTCAAAAAAATTGACGGCGTCAGAGATCATCATTCAAACGGCGCGCGTTCCGCGCTACACCGATATCGGTCGCCAACCTGGTCTTGTGATCGATGATGGAATTATACCAGGAGATGCGTCGCTTACGAGGGAGTTGCTGAAAGGCGGACAGCAACACTACCCCAATAAGCTCTTTCTTGGTGTTCCAGAAACGCACAATGAAGACCTAACGGACACGGGACAATTGGTAGGTCATATCGAAAGGATGCTACTAGGCGAAGGTTAGTTTGTCCTCTTCGATCTGATGAAGGACACTGACCATCTCCAAGGCGGCCTTGGCGAGGTCGCTGCCTTTTGTCTGAGAGCGCTCGACGGCTTGCTCCATAGTTTCGGTGGTGAGCACTCCGAAGATGACGGGCGTATCTTGGCTGAGGGCTACCTGCTGTATGCCAGCGGCCGCTTGTGAGCAGACGTAGTCGAAGTGAGGAGTCTCTCCACGGATGACGCATCCTAGGGCGATGACGGCGTCGCAGCGCGATGCGAGGTGTTTGCAGGCGAGCGGTAGCTCAAAAGCGCCGGGTACGTACGCTATGGTGATGTTTTCGCTTGGGATGCCATGCGACTCCAGTGTGTCAAGGACCCCCTGCCGCAGGGATTGTGCGATGTGGTCATAAAATTGGGCGATAACGATTCCAATTTGTAGATCGGGGGCCGAGCCGAGTTTTCCTTTGAGTTCACGCATGGGGATTACTTCTCCGCTGTGGCTAGGTTCAATAGGTGTCCTAGCTTTTCTTGTTTTGTTGTGAGGTAGTCGCGGTTTTCCGCTGTGGGCGTACAGAGCAGGGGGACGCGTTCTACTACTTGTAGGTCAAACCCTTCAATACCGCCGTATTTTGCCGGATTATTGGTCAGGAGCTTTATCTTCTGGACGCCGAGGTCGGCTAGGATCTGTGCGCCGATTCCATACTCGCGGCTGTCAGCTGGAAAGCCTAGCTCTTCGTTTGCTTCGACCGTATCGCGTCCCTGATCCTGCAAATTATAGGCGCGTAATTTGTGGCCGAGTCCGATTCCACGTCCCTCATGTCCACGCAAATAGATAACGACACCCTTTCCCTCTTTTTCTATGAGGTCCATGGCGCTGGTGAGCTGCTCGCCGCAGTCACAGCGTCGTGACCTAAAGATGTCACCTGTGAGGCACTCGGAGTGGACCCGTACGAGGGTTGGCTCGCCCGGAGCAATTTCTCCTTTTACTAGGGCGAAGTGCTGGATGCCGTCGAGTTCTGACTCGTATACCGTTGCAAGAAACGTGCCGTGATCCGTTGGCAGTTGCGCCGAAGAGACACGTCTCACAACTTTCTCGTGGGAGCGCCTGTAGCGGATCAAGTCGGCTATCGAGACGACCACGAGACTGTGCTGTTCGGCAAACTGATTGAGTTCCTTTTGGCGCATCATGGTGCCGTCGTCGTTGACCAGCTCGCAGAGGATGCCTGCAGGCGTGCAGTCAGATAGGCGGGCAAAATCGACTGCCGCTTCGGTGTGGCCAGCACGCTTTAGGACGCCACCTTCGCGGTAGCGGAGAGGAAACAGGTGTCCAGGGCGTGAGAAATCACTGCCTTTTGTTGTCGGGTCAATAAGAGCCTGAACGGTCGCTGCGCGGTCCGCCGCGGAAATTCCGGTGGTGGTTGCCGGGAGGTAGTCGACGGAATGAGTGAATGCTGTCTTATGGCTCTCCGTATTCTGTGCCACCATAAGGGGGATCTCGAGCTCATTGAGGCGCTGCTCCTCCATTCCCATGCAGATGAGTCCGCTTGTATGTCTGACCATAAACGCAATTGCTTCCGGCGTTACCTTTTCGGCAGGCATGATCAGGTCGCCTTCGTTTTCGCGATCGTAGTCGTCTGTAACGACAATAAACTGTCCCTGTCTACACGCCTCGATGGCGGCTTCTACTCGTTCGTAGTTCATAGGTTGGGTCCTGTGTTGTTTAGCGTGTAATCGAGTCTAGCTGAATTTCCGAGAGGAGTGACCCCTTCGAGAGTGAGTTTGGGAGCTTCCTGGAGGGTCGTGACCGAAAGTGTCGCCAGAGGGCGTCCCGTAGATCCCAGTAGTTTGGGTCCGATATAGACCTGTAGTCGATCGACCAGCCCCTCTTCGATAAAAGCGGAGTGTAGGGTTGGTCCGCCTTCCACCAGGAGCTGCAAAATACCGCGACTTCCGAGTTCCTCCAAGAGGGAAAGGAGGTCGCCACGATGGACGTAGGCATTTGGATCCGTTATTCGTTCGCGGCGGTCCATGACGACCCGCAGCGGAGCGCGTGGCGATTGCTGAGGGACATGGCGAATGTTTAGTTGAGGGTTGTCTGCTAGCGCCGTGCCCGAGCCCACCACAATTGCTTGCGCCAGATCGCGCTGGCGATGGACGTCCGCTCTCGCCTCCTCGCACGTGATCCATTGCGACGAACCATCAGCTGCTGCGACTCGACCATCAATGCTGCTCGCTGTTTTTAGTACGACAAAAGGGCGGCCCGTTCGCCTGTGGTGAAGGTAAGGTGCAAGGTCGTTTTTTATCGTCTCGTCGTTAGCGACCACGACCTCTATCCCAGCAGCTCTTAGGTGCTCGACTCCCTTGCCGGCCACTTTGGGGTCCGGATCGAGAATTCCAATAAAAACTTTTTTAACTTTGCTTTTGATCAACACTTCCGTGCACGGACCCGTACGCCCCTGATGGCAGCAAGGCTCTAGCGTCACATAAACGGTGTCGCCACACCCCTCTTTTAGGGCCATGACCTCAGCATGTGGTCCGCCGGGAGGCTGCGTATGTCCTCTGCCTACAATCTTTCCTTCATCGACGACGACGCACCCAACCCACGGGTTGGGCGGTGCCAGGTAACGAGCTTTACAGCTCTCAAGAAAGGCTTCATTGAGCATAGGGTCCATAGCCTGAAGATTGTATCAAGTTCTCGATTTATTCGCCTCTCTGTTTGAATAAAAGGCGTCTAGAGGTATAAGAGGTGGCTAATTTGCAAATGGGGTGTTGAATGGCTCTGTCGAGGGAACAAATAGCGCAGCGGATTTCACAGGAGCTGCAGGATGGGTTTTATGTGAACCTGGGAATCGGCATTCCGACTCTGGTAGCGAACTACATTCCTAGTGGAATGGAGGTGGTGTTGCAATCGGAAAATGGGCTCTTGGGCATTGGACCGTACCCAACCGAGGCGGAGGTCGACGCGGATCTGATCAACGCTGGCAAGGAAACCGTAACGGCACAACCGGGTGCCTCCTTCTTTTCTTCGGCGGACAGCTTTGCCATGATCCGTGGCGGTCACGTTAACCTCTCAGTTCTTGGGGCCATGGAGGTTGATGTGGAGGGAAACATCGCCAATTGGATGATCCCTGGCAAGATGGTTAAGGGAATGGGCGGGGCAATGGACCTTGTGGCTGGCGCTCAGCGTGTGGTGGTGGCCATGGCGCACTGCTCGAAGAGCGGTAAAAGCAAGATTCTTAAAAAATGCTCACTTCCGCTTACTGGAAAAAACTGCGTCAATCGGATCATTTCTGATCTGGCGACGATTGATGTGACGCCATCTGGTTTCCAACTCGTGGAGCGTGCTCCTGGGGTGACGGTGGAGCAGATTGTGGCGGCAACGGACGCTGAGCTGATGATTGATGGGGAAGTTCCGGAGATGAAAAACCTTAAGGAGGGCGCTCATGTCTAATGCAATGGGAATCAAAGGATACGACTACGTGGAGTTCTACACGGGGTCGGCTAAAATGGTGGCGTACTGGCACGCGAAGGCAATGGGATTTGAGGTAAAGGCGTATTCTGGACCAGAAACGGGCGTACGCGATCGCTGTTCGTATCTGTTGGAGAGTGGACGCCTCCGCATTCTCATCACGGCGCCACTACATCCCTCCACTTATGAAGTCTCCAATTACGTCATGCAGCATGGCGATAGCGTCAAGCGCTGGGGCGTGCGCGTAATGGACGTAAAAGCCTCCTTCGCAAGGGCGATTAAAAATGGCGCGATTCCGGTCCGTAAACCACACATGCTAGAAGATAAGAATGGTGAGGTGGAGACGGCTGCGATACGCCTGTACGACGATTCCGAGATGACTTTTTCGAACTACGACAATTACAACGGACTCTTTCGTCCAGGATTCGATCATCCAATGCAGGACATTACGATGCATTCGGAAAACACTGGATTGCTTTCCATCGATCACATTGTGGGCAATGTGAACGAGAACGAGATGGATCAGTGGGCGAACTATTTCAATCGCACAATGGACTTCGAGACGTTTGTTGACTTTGGTCCTGGGGACATCACTACGGAGTACTCGGCGTTGCTGTCGAAGGTTGTACGTACGAAGGACAACCTCATAAAGAATCCGATCAACGAGCCGTATGAAGGGAAATACCAGTCGCAGATTGAAGAGTATCTCCACCACCACTACGGAGCGGGCATTCAGCACATAGCGCTAACGTCAAGTAACATCCTCGAAAGCATCGAGGCGTTGCGAGAAAATGGAGCGGAGTTTTTGTCCGTTCCAGACACGTATTATGAGTCGCTTAGAAAACAAAATGATGAGTTGCCTGATGATAAGAAGGTGACGGAAGACATCAATGAGCTGCAGCGATTGGGGATTCTATGTGACCACGAGGGCGATGGCTACCTTCTTCAGCTCTTCACCAAGCCCATTGGGGATCGGCCGACGTTCTTCTATGAGATCATTCATCGGCGTCGTGGGGCAACAGGATTCGGTCAGGGCAACTTCCAGGCTCTCTTCAACGCGATTGAGAGTGACCAGGCGCGTCGCGGCAACCTCGTAGCGCAGGAGTAGACGATGTCATTTTATCGCAGACAGGGAGAGCTACCAAAGAAGAAGCATACGACCTTTTATAAGGCGGATGGGAAAAGTCTTCATCGCGAGGAACTGGTCAGTTCCCGCGGATTCGATGGCGCCTTTGCAACGAAGTACCACCTCCATGAGCCAACGCGTATGCTGCGGGTGAAGGAGGTGCAGAATCTAGGTCTCAACGGCGTAGCAAATTGGCCCCTTTCCTACTACCACTTTGAAACGGAGAGGACGCAGTCGGGTAACTTCATTACGTCACGTACACCGTACCTGACCAATGAGTCGTGTACGATGAGCATTTCGCAGCCGACGGAGCCTACTGATGCTTTCTTCCGCAACGCTTACGCTCACGAGTGTCTCTTCGTGCATTATGGAACGGGTACGCTGGCAACGGAGTACGGAGTGGTGCCCTTTGGGCCAGGCGACCACTTGGTGCTGCCTAAGGGAACAACGTATCAGCTGCGCTGCGACACGTATGGCGAGACCAAAATTTTGGTGATTGAAAGTAGGGATCCGTTTGACATCCCTTCGCGCTACCGCAATGAGCTCGGGCAGCTGCTTGAGCATGCGCCGTACTCGGAGCGCGATTTTGTCGGACCCACCCTCACGGACCCGGTAGATGAGTTTGGGGAGTTCTCTCTGTATCTCAAGGCGGGGAAAAAGCTCTTTCTACAGACCCTTGATCACCACCCGTTCGATCTGGTGGGATGGGACGGATACTGGTATCCCTCGAGTTTTAATATCAGAGATTTTTGTCCGATTGTGGGAAGAATTCACCAGCCGCCACCGGTCCATCAGCTCTTCCACTGCGGCACCTTCGTCCTCTGCAATTTTTGTCCGAGGCTCTTCGATTTCCACCCCAACGCAATACCCGCGCCGTACTTTCATACGAACGTGGATAGCTGCGAGGTGCTCTACTATGTGGAAGGTGACTTCATGTCACGTAAGGGAGTGAAGGAAGGGTCGATTACCTTTCATCCCACTGGGCTGCCGCACGGACCCCAACCGGGGAAGACGGAGGAGTCGATTGGTGCGAAGGAGGCGAATGAATACGCCGTTATGGTGGACACATTTGCGCCTCTGCAAGTGACAGAAGCTGCGCTGTCAGCGCAGGTACCCGAATACGAACGCTCATGGCTCTCATAGGAGAAAGAACCGATGAAACTCGCAACACTAAAAGCTGGGGGACGCGACGGAACACTTATCGTCGTGAGCCGCGACCTGAAAACCTACAAGAAGGCGGAGGGGATCCCTACCCTACAATATGCCCTCGATAACTGGAGCGAATGCGCCCCGCGCCTCCAAGAGATCTACGCCACGGTGGAGAGCGGAACCGCCTTCAACTCGACCGACTGCCACTCGCCACTACCAAGAGCGTATCAGTGGGCCGATGGGAGCGCGTACGTGACGCATGTGGAGCTCGTGCGCAAGGCGCGCGGAGCGAAGATGCCGGAGAGCTTTTGGACGGATCCACTGATGTATCAAGGGGGAAGTGATTGTTTTATCGGACCAAATGACCCGGCCCCTTTTGAGTCGACTGAGTGGGGAATCGATTTCGAAGCGGAAGTCGCTGTGATCACTGACGATGTCCCCATGGGCGTATCGGCAGCTGACGCGCTAGGGCATATTCAGCTAATTATGTTGGTTAACGATTGGAGTCTACGCGGACTCATCCCAGGAGAACTCTCCAAAGGATTTGGCTTTTTTCAGTCGAAACCCGCCACTAGTTTTAGTCCGGTAGCCATAACTCCCGACGAGCTTGGCAGTGCCTGGCGTGACGGCAAGGTGCACCTTCCGCTGACCACGACCCTTAACGGAGAAGAGTTCGGGCACCCCCATGCGGGAGTCGACATGACCTTCGATTTTGGTCAGCTCATCGCTCACGCTGCAAAAAGCAGGTTTTTGTGCGCCGGAGCAATTATTGGGAGCGGGACCATCTCCAATAAGGAAGGCGACGTAGGATCGTCGTGTCTCGCAGAACGTCGCATGCTTGAAAAGATCAATACAGGTGACTTTAAGACTCCCTTCTTGTCGTTTGGCGATCGTGTGCGTATTGAGATGAGTAGTGAACGTAATGAGAGCCTCTTTGGGGCCATTGATCAAGAGGTAGTGGAGTATGTGCCCAGTCGCGCAGGCGCCTATGCGTCACATTGACCCCAAAACGGAGCCCCTAAAAGAGGTGCACCAGCTCATGATCGGGGGGATATCCCCCCGGCCTATCGCTTTTGTGTCGACTCTCTCCAAAGACGGCATACGTAACCTCGCGCCGTTTTCATTCTTTAACGCATTCGGAGCGAATCCACCCATGATTGCGTTTAGTCCGGCACGCAGCGGCCGTACAGGGGAGTTCAAGGATACCTACCACAACCTCGTGGCAACAGGCGAGTGTACGGTGCAGCTGGTGAGTTACGATATCGTGGAGCAAATGAATTTGGCCTCGGCGGCAGTCGGACCAGAAGTCGACGAGTTTAAGCTCAGTGGGCTCACCCCACTGGAAAGCGATCTGGTGAAGCCACCGCGCGTGGCGGAGTCACCTTACCAAATGGAATGCAAGCTGCAACAGATGATTCATCTCGGTGAGGGCAAGGCCTCCGGTTGCATGGCCCTATGTGAAATTGTCCGCTTCCACGTGTCTGAGTCCATCTTCGGCGAGGACAATCGAATCGATCCGCACAAACTAGACGTTGTCGGCCGCAACGGCAAGATGTACTACACTCGCGCAAGCGGCGCGGCCATGTTCGCAGTGGCGACTCCACCCGCAGACGCCATCGGCTGGGACGGCTTGCCTCAGCAGGTGCGACAAAGTGAGGTCTTCACAGGAAATATGCTCGCTCGCCTTGCCAATGCGAAGGCTCTGCCGACAGAGGAGGAGATTGCACACGCGCGCAATGGCCACCCGTCCCTCGCACCACGCGAGTACCACGAGCTTGCGGCGAAGGCGCTCGCCGAAGGCGATGTCGCCAGCGCCTGGGCGCTAGCTCTTGCTTAGATTTTGCACTCGGATCTCTTGGCGATATGCTGAGCGTTAGCCAACCTGAAAAAGAGTCAACAGAGTTTGCTCTTGGTCGCTTCATCACGCATATCACCGCTTACACGGGACACCGTTAATAGCGATTGGCTGCTCTTGCCTGATTCGCGCCCGCATGGCACGTTTGGCAGATCTCGCTCCTGCTAGAGCCCTAGCGCATCGACGGATGTGATAGAGGGAACTAGTCGCATACTTCCCCTTATACAGGTTCTCACAAGTGATACCGAGCTCCTCGAAGGCGCGTAAAAGCTGGTTTATTTCTGGACTACCCAGTTTTTTCGCTTGTTTCAGCCACAGAACTGCTTCTCGTGTGTCGCGATGCCTTGGATGATGAAACCGTACAAAGAGCCTGTAGGCAGCTACACCATTTCCGTTTTTGGCCTCGTTCTCATACCAAGGAAAAAGGGTCTTTAAGCCTTTCCCGTTCTTGTACATTTCGTTCAGTAAAGGCAGAGCAAAAGCATGTCCTAGCTGTTGAGCTTTGATCGCAAATACAACCACTTGATCGTCATCGTGGTTCACGCCACGGCCTTCCTTATAAAGCAACGACAGCCGATACGCCGCCGTGGCATTTCCTTGGTCGGCAGCCTTACGATAGCATTTGGCCGCCTCTTTATGGTTTTGTGACTGCTCGTAGATCCATCCTAG
>JBFIDQ010000102.1:0-9122 GCA_041603795.1 Chlamydiales bacterium | reverse complement strand
TTTAGATGGAACTTTTTCGAGCTCCTTATTAAAATCATACTTATAATGCGATTGCCCTGGCTGATCTTTGCGAGCGTTGGCCTAAATCCCTAGTATATGGTATCTTGTTTGTTCGCCGGGGACCTCGCGGAATGGGGCGGCTCGAACTAGGTCAGGACCGGAAGGTAGCAGCCTTAAGGGTCTCGTCTTATGCCTTGAGATAATCTCCGGCGTTCTTTTTTTTTTTTTACAGGGCGTCATCCAACGCTGGAAAGGCCTTGCGATAGTCGTTGACGACCTCGAGAGAAAGATCCGCGTAGGCGCTTCCCTCCTCATGATGCATCTCTAGCATAGGCTGACCGAACGGATCAATGATCACGGAATCGCCGATAAAACTTGTTCCGCGCACCTCGCCGATGCGATTGACCCCCACCACATAACACTGATTTTCTATCGCACGTGCACGTAGTAGAGTGATCCAGTGGTGTCGACGTTCCTGAGGCCAGTTGGCAATAACGGGCATGATATGAGCGCGTTTCTGCGCGCGAAAGAGCTCAGGAAATCGTAGCTCATAGCAGATAAAGGGAGAAATATCGAATCCACCAAGGGAGAAGGCCAATCCCTCCTTACCCGCACCAAAAATTTGATTCTCTTTCCAATAGGAAAAGAGAATTCGTTTGTCATAACGTGCCTGAATTCCCTCCTTCGACAGAAGGAGGGCTCGATTATAGGTGTGCGCGTTCTGAATGCGTAGGGAGCCCAGCAGGTGAGAATTTCCTGCCAATTCACACAACGCCGCCACCTCCGGACCGCTCTCCTCGAACACAGGCATTTTCTGTCCCGCGCTAAAACCGGTCAAACACACCTCTGGTAGCACATAGAGATCGACATCGGGGAGGTTGAGCATCGACTCGATCTTGGCAAGGTTTGCCTGCGGATTTGTCGGGTCGATATCGTACTGAACAACCGCCACTCGTAAGGTTTTAGAGACCATCAATTGCCTCCTGCATCGCCTTAAGATCTGTCAGGGGCTGTTCGCACGCTCCCAAGCGACAGAGGTATAGCGTGGTTTTGTTATCTCGTGCCACCTGCTGGGGAAAGAGTGGATTCTCCCCCTTTACCCAAAGAAGAGTGCGGTTTGGTACGTAGCGGGAAAATATTTGTTCCTCCAGCTCGCTGCGGTACTGTTCCTCTTCATTCAAAGCGATGACTAACGTGGGTGCATTCCTATTTACATAACGTTGAAGAGCAATGAAGTGGTAGCAGTAGCTGATCGAATTCTCTTCAAGATTGGCCTTAAAGGTCCGCAGAATATCCTCCGCTTGCTCGAGGTATTCGGGTTGCCTAGTTATCGCAAACAGGCGCAGAAGATTTTCCGCGTGAACGGCGTTCCCTGAGGGCTCCGCACCATCAACGAGAGCGGCCTTCCGAAAGATCAGGTTAGTATCCTTTCCGTTGGTCTGATAAAAAGCACCCTTTTCTACCTTAAATTGATCGCGTAGAATTTTTGCCTGCTCAACAGCCCAGTCGAGATAGCCCCAGGTACCGGTCACTTCAAACAGAGTGAGGAGTCCACGAATCACATAAGCGTACTCTTCCAGCCCCGCATCAAAGCGCGCCTCACCCTGACGCCAGCGACGCAGGAGCTGTCCGCCCTCCCACATCTGTTCTTTCAGAAACTGAGCCGCTTTCTCCGCCGCATCAAGGTAGCGTTTTTCACCAAAAGCGGCAGAGGCGTACGCGAGGGAGTGGATCATAAGTCCGTTCCACGCACTAAGAATTTTATCGTCTTTAAACGGATGGATTCGCTTCTCCCGCTCTGTCCACAGGAGGCGTCGTTGGACATCGAGCTGTTGGCGCAGGGCGCTCGGTTCGACCCCTTTCATCGAGGCCATTTCTTCCACGCTGTGTGACTCATGAAGAATGCTTTGCCCCCCTTCAAAGTTGCCTTCTGGCGTTACCCCATAGAAATCGCAAAAGAGGAAGGCGTGCTCTTCTCCTAATACGTCAGCAACCCCTTGCGGTGTCCATGTATAGAATTGCCCCTCCTTTCCCTCCGAGTCGGCATCCTCCGCAGAGAAGAATCCGCCCTGCTCGTGGGTCATGTCACGTAAAACGTAGTGAAGCGTCTCCTCCGCTACGGTGCGATATTCTTCCTTGTGCGTGACCTGCCACGCCTTTGTATATGCCTCGGCAAGAAGTGCATTGTCATAGAGCATCTTTTCGAAGTGAGGGACAAGCCAGTGGCTGTCGACTGAGTAGCGTGAGAAGCCACCGCCTAACTGATCATATATTCCGCCTCTACGCATCATATGGAGCGCTTTTTCCACGCAAAACAGTGCTCTAGCATCCTTGGATCCAAAGAAATGACGTAGCAAAAAAACATTCTGATAGGCAATAGGAAACTTTGGTGCGCCCCGGATTCCACCATAGATAGGGTCGACTACCTTGAACAGCAGCTCGGCAGCGCGATTGAGGTCGACTTCCCCAGGAAGATCGTCACCAACATACTGCGACGACCCAATGAGGGCGTCAAGCACCTCTTGCGCTTGCTCCTGAACAAGCTGTCGCTCGCTCCCATACCAGATTTCTCGGATACGAGCGACAAGTTCACGCATGCCAATGAGTCCATGCTGTGACGTAGATGGGAGGTAGGTGGCGGCGTAAAATGGACGCAAATCGGGCGTCAGCACTAGATTAAGGGGCCACCCTGCGGCCCCGCCCAACATGGACTGAGCGAAGTCCATGTAGAGCCCATCCACGTCAGGCAGCTCCTCCCTATCCACCTTGATGTTAACAAACAGCTCGTTCATCAACTTTCCGATTTCCACGTCGCAAAACGACTCCCGCTCCATCACGTGGCACCAGTGACAGGTAGCGTAGCCAATCGATAAAAAAATCGGGCGATCTTCTGAACGCGAGAGCTCAAACGCCTCCTCTCCCCATGGGCGCCAATCCACCGGATTGTGGACATGCTGCTGAAGGTAAGGCGACTTCTCTCCAAATAGATGATTGGTATACTTTGGCTCGTTCATTATCCTTGTGGGAAAACCCCAACACCCCTATCAATATGGTAGTTTTTACCATACAATAGGCCAAGCCTTTCAAGCCAGGAGTTCCAAGATGCCACTAATTCCAATGCGCCCGCTACTCGACTTCGCCGCCGAAAATAATTTCGCCTGTGTCGCTCTTAACGTCAATAACATGGAGCAAATACAGGCGATCATGGAGGCCGCAAGGGCTACAAAGAGTCCGGTTATTGTCCAAGCGAGCCGAGGGGCACGCAAGTACACAAACGACGCCTTCCTGCGCCACCTGATGTTGGCTGCTGCAGAGCTCTATCCGGATATTCCCGTTGTGATGCACCAAGATCACGGTAACGGACCCGAAACATGCATCTCAGCTATGAAGCAGGGGTTCACAAGCGTCATGATGGACGGCAGCCTCACCGAAGATGGGACAACACCCTCATCATTCGAGTATAACGTTGACGTCACGCGCTACGTAGTCGACATCGCTCACGCCATCGGGGTCTCTGTAGAAGGCGAGCTCGGCTGTCTTGGATCGTTGGAGAAGATGGGAGGCGAACAGGAAGATGGGCACGGAGCTACCGGAAAGCTGACCATCGACCAACTCCTTACAGATCCCGATCAAGCGGTGGAATTCGTACAAAAGACTGGAGTAGATGCCCTTGCGGTGGCTGTCGGAACGAGTCACGGCGCCTACAAATTCTCCAAAAAGCCCACAGGGGACGTCCTCGTCATCGAGCGCATTCTCGAAATCCACGAGAAAATTCCACACTGCCATCTTGTCATGCACGGCTCCAGTTCCGTACCACAGAACATCATCGAAGAGATCAATGCCCACGGGGGTAAGATTCGCGAGACCTACGGCGTGCCGGTCGATCAGATTAAGCGTGGAATAGAAGCTGGCGTGCGTAAAATAAATGTCGACACGGACAACCGTCTTGCTATGACCGCAGCCATCCGAAAGTTCCACCAGGAAAATCCAGCCGAGTTCGATCTAAGGGCGTACATGAAACCCGCACGTGAAGCGATGCAGATGGTGTGCGAAGAGCGCATGAACCAATTCGGCCAAGCCGGTTGGGCCAGCAAAACACCCGTCGTCACCTTAGAAGAGATGGCCCAGCGCTATGCCGACGGAATCTACGGCGAAAGCGCCAAACCGCGTAAAATCACGGGCCGTGTCACCGAGACCGCTGGGGTTTAGCGAGGTGAGTTGAAGATTCCGCAGAAAAGGGCGCACACTCGGGCGTCCTTTTTCTTTTTAGGAATCTTCGGACCTTCGACGGATACAGGCAGCTTCAATCATAGAATTTCGGCGAGGTGTGGTCGGTGGCAGAAAGTTCGGTAGCGAAGCCCTGCGAAGTTCCGGTCGGCGCAGACTTGGGCTACCAGTTTTGGGAGAGACCTCGGGCTCTAGTGCCCAAAAATCTGCAGGGGAGACCTCTAGAGATTCAACCACTACTAATGCCCCTTGGATAAGGTGTCTGAACACGATTTGCAACGTCTCCCGGTTTAGGACGGGGTGCTGAAGGCTGAGCAGGCTTCCAACCACCAGACGGGGGCGTAAAATCAACATCAACGTGGCGATGAAGTGGAGAAATTAGCATTTTTTCGACTTTTCAAGGCCCACTCCCTGTGAAGCCCGGGGCAATAGCCGGGAATAACTGCACCTGCGTGTCGAAATCTTCTTGAATGAATCCCTTTAAACATGCTACTCTTAGTCCTCAATTGATCGAATGAGTGGAGCTCATTATGCAAAAAGACAAACATCCGGAGTACCAAGACGTACTCTTCGTTGACACATCGACGGGCAAAAAATTTATTTGCGGTTCAGCCCTAAAAAGTGACGAGACGGAAGAATTCGAAGGCAAGAGCTACCCTGTTCTTCGCTTAGCGATTTCCTCTGACTCCCACCCCTTCTTTACGGGTACCGGCGGCGTCGTCGACTCTGAAGGCCGTGTAAGTCGTTTCCAAAAGCGCTACAGCAACAAGAAGTAGGCAATGGAAGCCAAAATTCAGGAGCTGCTAAACAGGCTGCCGGGCGTCGAAGAGGCGCTAGGGCAGCCTGACGTCTTTGACGACCAAAAGCGCTATAAAGAGCTGTCTCAAGAACATTCTTACTTGACCACGATCAAGGAGGGATGGGAGACGCTCCAATCTGCGCGCAAGGAACTCAAAGAAAACAAGGAGCTCCTGAAGAGCGAGACGGATGAAGAATTTCGCACCGTTCTGCAGGAAGAAATTGCCCTGCTTGAGGAAAAAGTTCCAACAGCAGAAGCGAAGCTGGAAAATCTACTTGTTCCACCTGACCCCAACGACCATCGCAATACGATTCTAGAGATCCGGGCGGGAACTGGCGGCGACGAGGCTGCACTGTTTGTGGGGAGCTGCGTACGCATGTACAAGTTCTTTGCCGATAAGCAAGGGTGGACTTGGGAAGAGCTTGCATGCAGTCAGTCGGAAGCAGGCGGCTACAAAGAGTACATCATGGCGCTCTCGGGCACCAACGTCTACCGCTTCCTGCGTTATGAAGCAGGAACTCACCGTGTTCAACGCGTTCCGACCACAGAAACTCAGGGCCGCGTACACACCTCAGCAGTTACCATGGCGGTTCTAATGGAACCGGACAAGGACGAGGAGATTGAGCTCGACGAGAAGGACCTGCGCATTGACACCTATCGCGCGTCAGGCGCGGGGGGCCAGCACGTCAACACAACGGATTCCGCTGTGCGCGTCACGCATATTCCGACAGGGACAGTGGCTTACTCCAGTGAGGAAAAGAGCCAGCACAAGAACAAAGCCAAGGCTATGCGCCTTTTGCAGGCGAAAATCGCCGATGCGGAGCGCCTCAAAAAAGAGCAAGAGCTTGCCTCTTCCAGGGCCGCAATGGTTGGCAGTGGCGATCGATCAGAGCGCATTCGCACATACAACTTCCCACAGAACCGACTCACTGACCACCGCATCAACCTCACACGCTATAACCTCGATCAGGTGATGGAGGGCGAGCTAAATGAGATTGTCGAGGCTCTCGTCGCTCACTTTCACCAGAAGAAGCTGGAGGAAGTTTAACGTGAAGACGATAAAGGGGATTCTAGATCTCTCCACAGACTACCTTGAGGAACGCGGAATTACTCACGCGCGGCGCGCGGCGGAGGAAATTCTTGGCGACGCTCTAGAGATCAAACGTCTTCAAATTTACACGGAATTCGATCGCCCTCTAGACGAAGAGGAGCTTGCCGCATGTCGCGAGCGCCTGGAGCGTCGGGGAAAAGGCGAGCCAATTGCCTACATTGGTGGCGAAGTGGAGTTCTACGACTGCCGCTTGCAGGTCAATCGAAGCGTTCTCATTCCACGTCCAGAAACGGAAATCCTTGTCGATCGCATCGCGAAAGATCTGCAGGATGTGAAAGGCAAGACCTTATGGGACCTCTGCTGCGGGTCGGGCTGCATTGGAATCGCCTTGAAAAAGAAGTTTCCGGATCTCAACGTGATCCTCAGCGACATCTGCGAGGAGGCTTTGGCAATTGCCAAGGCGAACGCTGAGCGCAACGGAGTGGAGGTCCGCTGTCTACACGGCGACCTATTCGACGCTCTCCCAAAGGAACAGGTCGATTACCTCGTATGCAACCCCCCTTATATCGCTGAAAATGCGTACACCACTCTGAGTCCGGAGGTGCGCGATTGGGAACCCCGAACCGCTCTTGTCGGCGGCCAAAGCGGCCTAGAATTTTACCAAAGACTCGCCAAGGGCCTTCCATCGGTCTTACGAGAGGGCGGTTTTGCCTGGTTTGAGATGGGTACGGGACAAGGCGAAGAGATAAAGCAATTTTTTAGTTATCCACCATGGAAGGAACGGCGTGTGGCGCAAGATTGGGCGGGACATGATCGATTCTTTTTCCTTGCAAAGGAATGATTTTTTGAGTATCCTATTTACTTATAACACTTTGGAATTGGGATGTTTGGTACGTTAACCGACTCTTTTCAGGGAATTTTTTCCCGCCTAACCGGTACGCATAAGCTTTCAGAGAGCAATCTCTCTGATGCAGTGCGTGAGGTACGGATGGCTTTGCTCGAAGCAGACGTGCACTATGGCGTAGCAAAAACGCTTGTTAAGCGGGTGAAGGAAGAAGCGCTTGGCGACAAGGTGCTCAAAGCGATCAAGCCTAGCGAGCAGTTCATAAAGGTCGTTCATGATGAACTCATCGCCCTAATGGGTGGTGAAGCAAGCGAACTGACACTCAGCGGCACCCCTTGTGTGATCATGATGTGCGGCCTGCAAGGCTCGGGTAAGACTACTCACACAGCCAAATTGGCACGCCTCTTCAAGCAGGAAGGGAAAGCTCAGAATCCCCTCATCGCAGCATGCGATCTGCAACGCCCAGCAGCGATCCAGCAGCTAGAGACTCTAGGCAAACAGATTGATGTGCCCGTCTTTACTGTTGCTGGTGCAACGGACCCCATTCGAGTGGCCCGCGAAGCGCTCGCGAAGGCGAAAGAGAACGGTCACGATCTACTTATAGTGGATACAGCGGGTCGACTCCACATCGATGACGACCTCATGGCTCAGCTGGAGGGAATTCGCAGTGTGCTTTCTCCCGACCACGTTCTCTTCGTGGCGAATGCCACTACGGGTCAGGATGCGGTCAATACCGCCAAAGCTTTTAACGAGCGAGTGGCGATTACCGGTTCGATTCTCACCATGCTTGACGGCAACAGCCGCGGTGGTGCAGCCATCTCGATACGGGAAGTGACGGGTAAGCCTCTGTTGTATGAGGGAATCGGAGAAAAGGTTGAAGATATTCAGCCGTTCAATCCGAGGTCAATGGCCGATCGCATTCTTGGAATGGGCGACACCATTAATCTCGTACGGAAGGCACAGGAACATTTTCAAGAGGAAGACGCGAAGCAGCTCGAAGAGAAACTTCGTAAGGCCTCATTTACCTACGATGACTACCTCCAGCAGATGTCAGCCATGAAAAAAATGGGACCCCTGAAGAGCCTGCTTGGGATGATTCCGGGAATGAATAAACTCCCCGACATGGACGCTCCTGAGCGCGAAATGAAAAAAGTCGAGGCGATCATTCTTTCGATGACGCTCGAGGAAAGAAGAGAACAAACGGAACTGATTCCTAGCAGAAGACGTCGACTCGCTACCGGTTCTGGAACGAGCCTAGCGGACGTCAATAAGCTGGTAAAATCGTTCAAGCAAATGAAACAAATGATGAAGAAGATGCCTAATATGAAACAACTAGAAAAAAAGATGGGAGGTGCCTCATGGCGCTAACAATTCGCTTGCGGAAACAGGGCCGGGCTAAGCGCCCTTTCTTTCGTATGGTCGTAACTGATTCACGCGTTAAGCGTGATGGATGCTATATCGAATCGATCGGCTGGTACAACCCTATGGAAAAGGGTGAAGAGAAAGTATGCCAAATTAATGGGGAACGTGCTGAGCATTGGATCAACAATGGTGCTACGCTTTCAGACAGCACGGCAGATCTGTTGACGCGGATCGTTCCTGACGTCATGAAGCGCCGCGCGGAGCGCCTTAGTGCGCGCCAAGACAAAGCACGCCTAGCTCGCAAAGCGCGCAAGGCGAAGAAAGCGGCGTAGGGACCACAATGGAGATCGCTATCCTCTCTCTTTTTCCGGACTACTTCCGGGGTCCGTTTGAGTCCAGTATTCTCAAGCGGGCACAAGAGAAGGGTGCGCTCTCCATCCAACAAGTGGACATCCGCGATTTCGCAAGGGACAAACACGCTAAGGTGGATGACCGGCCCTACGGGGGCGGTCCGGGAATGGTGATGATGCCAGACCCCATCACAGATGCCATCGAAAGCGTGCGGCGAAAGGAATCGAGGGTGGTGTATCTCTCTCCACAGGGAAGTCCCCTCACGGCACAAAAAGCGCGGGAGTTATCCAAGTGCGAGCACTTGGTCCTTTTGTGTGGCCATTATGAGGGAATTGACCAGAGGGTGATCGACCGCGAGGTTGATGAGGAGATTAGCATCGGCGATTATGTCCTCACAAACGGCTGCCTGGCGGCAATCGTGGTAGTGGACGCCACAGCGCGCTTTTTACCGGGCGTTCTTGGTCACGACGATGCGGCAGCGGAGGATT
>JBFIDQ010000101.1:0-9186 GCA_041603795.1 Chlamydiales bacterium | reverse complement strand
TCCCTCTGCGCACCTCCGCGCACTCCCCGCCTCTGCGTTAATTTTTTTTAACCAGCCGATATTCAGGAGACTACACTAAAATGAGCCCTAATTATCGAGCTTCAAGCCTACCGGCAACGCCTCCCCATAGATCCGCTCCGTTGCCTCCTGCTCCGGCACCATTGTTTCTACTCCGGCGAGCTGCTGCAGCTCCTCCGTGACGTTAAGTTCTCGCAGCTCCGTTGGTTGTGCTAGCTGTTGCACACAAAACAGGAAGTCATCGCTATCTCCTGTTAGCAAAGGCAGTAGCACCTCGATCCACGGCTCTACGACCTTCGGTGGTAGGATTGTTGCTACGGATCCGCGTAGCGGTCGACGCGCCCCTATGCGTGCCAGTGCCCAGAGATCTGCACCATCGCCGCGTCCCTCTGCAATGCGAGTAACGAGCGTCTCACCCAGTTTAGCCTTACGTGATCCGTCCACCCACTCCAAAGCCGCCATGGCTCGAAGTTGCTCACGTTGCAGCATGCGATTCTCCGCATCTGATTTCGCCAGCTCGGCAAATAACTGCTGCTGCGGCCCCTTAGCGAGTCCACCTGCTATGCGTCTGATAAATACAGATCGCTGAATTTCCGGCTCGACCTTTCCCGAGCGCTTCCCATCTGCTAGCATCACCTTCCAGATTTGTTTTATCCGAAAATCGTCCATTGGATAGCCGTAGCCAGGCCGCAAGCAGAACCCGGCGAGGTTCCAGAATCTTGCTTCGTGATCCGGACTCCGATGCCGCTTTTCAGCGAGTGGAAGTAGCTGGTCAAATAACCCCCTCAACAAACTCGGCGGCCACTCTTGGCGATTCTGCTGCAGCGCCTCCTCCAACGCCAGCATTAGATCGCTTGGCTTCGTGTTTCCCTCAAACAAGCCTGTAAGCAGATCCTGCGCCCGGTCAAGATGATGCGCATCAAACGTCTCATCAGCTTGCCGCTTTTCCGACTGCGTCATCTGGTCATCTTGTCCGGTAGCCGACCGCACCTGGAACTCCAGCTGCCACTTGTGATCCGTCGTTGCCGATTCCAACCAGATTTCCAAGGTGCCAATTTCAGAGAGCTTCACCTTCAGATGGATCGGAACCTGCTCGGTTCGCTTTCCGAACCGTAAGACCGTGTGCAGAGGCGGTAGGCGGTGCAGCTGCTCCTCATCGACCTCTACCAGGTCACCCACAACATCATCGAGTCGAGTTTCCGAGCTGTACAGCGTAAACGCCACCGGCGCGTTTGGGGTCAGAGTAAACCGCTTATCGGGCTCGATCTCAATTCCCTCTTCAGTACCTCTAGGCAGGATCGTGAGCGCCTTTTCCTCCTCACCGACCTTCACCTCCAAGTAGTACGTCCTTGGGAGCCCGCCACCAATGCGCGTACCGAGTCCATTTCGCGCCTTTCCAAAGTAGGCTGCGCCTCTTGCCACGGCCAGATCCAAACAGTGCGATGGCAGCTCCTCCGGCCGCACTCCGTACCACCTCTCGATATTATCGAGGATTGCCTTGCGGAAGAGATCAGGCTTCATTGTTCCGCCGTTGAACAGTACCCGCGTGGGCGCCTCCTGCAAAAACGCTGCTAGATGCTTTGCGATCGACGGCTCCTCCTCGTAAGGGAGTCCAATCGACCGAATCCCCGTCGCCTTCCGCAACTGCCGTGCAGACTCGAGATCATACTGCCCGAAAAATCCGCCGACCAAAAGCTCGAGGGCTTCGTCTCTTGTGAGGTCCGTGGTGAGGCTCCCCCCTAACAGCGACGAACCGCTACCCTGTACCACGATAGTGGTCCGCTCCTCCCCCGTAAGCAGCACTTCCTTCGCCCGCCGCGCCTCATGGCGCAGCTGATGCCACTGTCCGCTATCTAGCTTGCACCCCAGCTTCTTCTCGAGCAGATGCGACAAAGCTTCATCCATATTGTCGCCTCCGAGAAGGAGGTGGCGTCCCACTGACATCCTTCGCAAAGCAGGACCCTCAACGACGTCAATGAGGCTGAAGTCAGTTGTACCTCCACCGACATCCACCACCAGCACGCGATCACCAACGGAAAGCTCATCCTTCCACTTTTCACCCTGGCGACCAATCCAGTCGTAAAATGCTGCCTGCGGCTCCTCTAAGAGGGTCATATTTTGAAATCCGGCTGCGCGCGCAGCTTCAATCGTCAAGTGGCGCGCCACCTCATCAAATGAGGCAGGGACCGTCACCACCAGCTCTTGCGCCTCGAACTCCTGTTCAGGATCGCCCTTTCCGATGGTTGCATTCCATTGCTCACGGATGTGGCGCAAGTAAGCCGTTGTGGCCTCTACCGGACTAATCCGACCCTCCTCGCTCGCCGCATTGAGGGGTAGAATCCGATCGCGCCTGGCAGCTGCTCCATTACAAAGCCAGCTCTTAGCCGATTGCACGGCCCGCGTCGGCACCCGCGATCCCAGTTCCTTCGCGTGTGCCCCCACGACCGTTTTTTCGTCCTCTAAATAACAAAACGATGGCAGCGTAGAAAGAGCCTCCCAGTGACCATCGCTATTTCCCTGAGGGATCTTGAACAGCTGCACTGACAGTGAAGGATTCTTGTTGAGGTCCGTATCGACGTACCCAACGCAGCTATTTGTCGTCCCCAAATCGAGTCCGATGAGATACCGGCTCATAGCACCTTCTCCGGCTTTACGAAGTCGTATCCCAGATCATTCGCCACCGCCTCATTGGTCACATCACCCACGTGAATATTGAGTCCATTGCAGAGATGCGCATTATCGACCAGGGCAGTTCGATACCCCTTATTTGCGATTTCCAGTGCGTAGTCCTGTGTTGCGTTGGTCAGAGCCATCGTTGCCGTACGTGCGCATGCTCCCGGCATATTGGTCACACAATAGTGAACAACCCCCTCCTCCACATACGTAGGTTCCGAGTGTGTTGTGGGTCGCGACGTCTCGCTGCAGCCACCCTGGTCGATGGCGACGTCCACAAGAACCGCTCCCTCCCTCATCCGCGCTACGAGCTCTCTGGAGATCAATTTTGGTGCTGATTTTCCGGGAATGAGCACAGATCCGATGACAAGATCCGCTTGAGACACCACCGCGTCTAGACTCCCTGGCGCCGAATAGAGAGTTTTTAGCCGCGGACCGAATAGCTCATCGAGTTGACGCAGACGCGCCAGATTGCGATCGAGGATCGTCACATCTGCTCCGAGTCCCATCGCCATGCGTGCTGCTTCTAGTCCGACAACCCCACCGCCGACAACGACCACCCTTCCAGGAGGCACCCCAGGAACACCACCCAGGAGAACTCCACGTCCCCCATTGTTCAACTGCAAAGCCGTCGCTCCCGCCTGAATTGCGATGCGCCCCGCAATTTCCGACATCGGCAGCAACAGAGGGAGGTGTCCCTGGGGATGGGTCACCGTCTCATAAGCAATCGCCACAACCCCTCGTTCCAAGAGATTGCGTGTTTGCTCACGATCCGGAGCCAGGTGCAGATACCCAAAGAGCACCTGTCCCTCGTGCATCAGGGCAAATTCCCCCTTCTGCGGTTCCTTCACCTTGATGACCATCTCCGCATCCCATGCGCTTTTAGCGTTGTCGCAGATGGTCGCTCCCAGCTCCGCGTATTCTTCATTGCTAAAGCCGACTGCCGCCCCCGCGTCCCGCTGCACCTTCACCTCATGGCCTGCCGCGACTAAGCGTTGCACCATGCACGGCGTCGCCCCAACCCGGTACTCGTGATTCTTGATTTCCTTAGGTATTCCAATGCGCATAATGTTCTCCCTATACCTGTTCCACTAGTACTTTCTGTTCATCGAGGAGTTCCTCACCCTTACTGAACTGCATCGAGAGCAGCTTCGAGACACCCCTCTCCTGCATGGTGATGCCAAAAATGCGGTCTGCAATCGACATCGTGCGCTTGTTGTGTGTGATGATGATGAACTGCGATCGATCGGTGAACTGCTGCACCACGTCGACGAAGCGACGAATGTTCGAATCATCCAGCGGTGCATCGATTTCATCGAGCATGCAGAACGGTGCCGACTTCACCTCGAAGATGGCAAAAAGAAGAGCCATCGCCGTCATGCACTTTTCTCCGCCCGAAAGCAAACTAATCGACCGCATCTTTTTGCCGGGAGGCTTTGCTACGATGTCGATTCCTGCCTCCAGGATATCTCCGGAATCTGTAAAGGAGAGGTCCGCTTCTCCCCCATTGAATAGGATTTTGAAGTTCTTTTGAAAGTACTCACGGATCTGATCAAATACCACCGTAAACTTTCGACGTGACTCCCCATCGAGGTCCTCGATGACCTTTAGCAGTTCTCCCTTTGAGCCGCCCAAGTCACCCAACTGCTCGTTGAGGAATTGGTGACGCACCTTGTGGCGTTCGAACTCCTCAATTGAGGTCATGTTGATGTCACCTGACCTCTTAATCTCACCCCTCAAGAGCTTCATTCTCTTTTCAGATTCATCAAGTGGACGTTCCAATTCAATTCCAAGCGCACGTGCGTCGTCGACCGTCAAAGAGTGCCGCTCATAGAGGTCATTTTCTACCGCGTCCTGTACAGATCGCCTCTCCGCAATGCGCACACCAACCTTGTGTCCCTCTTCCATCTGCCCGGCTAGACGCTCCTGCAGTTTTTGGAGTTTTTCCTCAGTCGATTCGATCTTTTGTTTCTTGTCCGTAATGAGCTTTTCAAGCTTCTCTTGAGCCGCTTCTGCCTCTTTCAAAAGAGCCTCTACCTGCGCCATCTCCTTCTCGAATCCGCTATCGCGACTCTGCGCGCTTTCCTGTCGAGTTGCCAGCTGATCCAGTTCTTCCTGAATCGCCTCTTGCCGCTCCTCGCCCTGGCTTACCTTTACCTCTAGGAGGTGAACCTCATGTGTGAGCTCGCGGCGCCTTTCTGTGATCTGACGAAATTCCGCATTTTTCACAGCGAAGTCACGCTTGCGCTCTTCCAGCATAAGAAGCTGTCGATGCAAGCCCTTTTCGACGGACCCTATTTCTTCCTGGACGGATTTGTTGCGCTGCGATAGCTCCTCCGATTGCTGCGTGGCTAGTTGGATCTGTTCGCGGCGCCTTTTGAGGTCTCGATCGAGTCGTTCCGACTCCTCATCCACCCCCTCCAGCTCCGTGTGCGCTGCCGCCTGCTCCTTTTTGGCCTGTTGGAGTCCGAAGTTTACCTCGACCAATTTCATCTCACCCTGACGGATCTCTCGATCGATGATCGAGCGCCGTTGCGAAGCATCGAGCTGCTTTTGAAATAGAGCGTCGAGCTCCTTCTCCAAGATTTGCTCGCGTGCATGCCAGGTCGCCAATTCCTCCGTGAGACTCTTAATTTCTGCCTCACGCATGAAGAGGTTGTTCTCCCCTTGCGTCGTAAAAAAGAGGACCCCACGCCGATCGATGTGCGTTCCTTTTTCTGTCATCACCTCGAGTCCGGCGTTGCCCTTGACCAAGGTAAGTCCGGCAGTTACGTCGGAGGCGACAGATATCCCTCCAAGAAATCGCCTTGCGGCTGCGCTATCGGCGACTCTTTCCAGAAGAGCTGATCCCTCGCTTGAGGCATCCATATGCTCCAAACAAACCAGAGAAAAATCACGTAGATCGTGGTCAGCTGCATAACGCAGCACCTCTTGAAAGTGCGCCTCCGTTGCGCAGGCGAGGGTCTGACTATAGGGTCGCATGCATGCAGATATGAGCTGCTCACCGCCTTCCTTTGCCTGGATCAGTTCATAGAGTCCCTGCACCTTCCCTTTGAGGTCAGCAGCCTGCAGCAGCGCCTTTGCTCCTGTGGAAAACCCCTCCATTTCCTCCTGCAACCGCTTTAGGGCTTTGAGTCGAGCGCCGGACTCAGCCGACTTCATAACTAGAGCTTCCTGCTCCTTCTGCCCCTTATCACTTTCCTCCTTGATGGTCGCAAGTTCTCCATCTGCAGCCTCCAGGGCTGCCTTCTGACTATCGACCGTTACGGAGGCAAACTCCAGGTCTTGTACTTTCTCTTCCACAGCCGCGTCGAGATCAGTAACGCGATTCTCTAGTCGGCTCTTCTGCTTACCGAGCTGTTCAAGGCGCTCCTCTGCCGACTCCACACGCACCTTGTCCTGTTGCAGCTCACCGTGAGTGCGGGTCTCCTCTTGCAATAGGCGCACCCTATTCTGCTGCAGCTCTTGTTGGCGATCGCGTAGCTCCGTGACCTCCGATTCGAGTCCCTTTACCTGCTCCTCGCTCCCTGCCACGACCTCTTCGAGGGCTTCAAAAGTTGTGTCGACCTCTTTCTTCTCGACTCCAGCTTTTTTCGCTCTCTCGCCATGCATCTTGCGGTCCATTAAAATCGCTTCGAGCTCCTGCTTCAGCTTGCCCTGGCGACTCCCGCCTTCAGAAAGGCGCTCTTCATTTGCCTGCCGTTCTTTGAGTTTAATGGTTTTCGTCGACCGCCGCTGATAGACCTCTTCACTCTGTCGACGGAAAGCCATTTCCTCGTCAGCTAGCGTACTCTTGGACTCCTTGATCTCACCGCCAAGCGCTTCCAGCTTCTGTTGTCCGTCTGCAATCTTATCCTTGAGGTCGACTTCCCGCTCCATCGCATTGGCGATCTTTTCCGCTAACTCGTCCCACTTCCCAACGGCTACCGCCTTTTCTAGCTTGGCAAGTTCCCCCTGGTTGCTTTTGTACGCGCGCGCCTGTTCCGCCTGCTTCTCAAGGACCTCAATTTGCTGCTCCACTTCCTTGTGGATATCGAGCACTCGGTTCATGTTCTCATCTGTCTGCTTCAGCTTCCGCAGCGCCTCCCGCTTTCGTTCGAGGAAGCGTAGAATGCCCGCCGCCTCTTCAAAGATACGGCGGCGTTCATTTGGTCCTAGGTTGATGACCTCATCGATCTTTCCCTGCTCAAAAATAGAAAAGGATTTCTTTCCAATTCCGGAATCGAGAAATAGGCTTTGAATGTCCTTGAGTCGTACCGGGTTGCGATTGATGAGGTACTCCGATTCGCCGCTACGATGAAGGCGGCGCGTGATTGCCACCTCGTCGTACTCCACCGGAAGATCCCCCTTAATATCGGTAAGGGTGAGGGTGACCTCCGCAAAGTTCATCGGCTTACGCGTCGAGGTCCCTGCAAAAATCACGTCGGGCATCTTGCCGCCCCGCAGTGATTTAGCTGACTGCTCCCCCATCACCCAACGAAAGGCATCAGAAATATTCGACTTGCCACAACCATTGGGACCCACGATGGCCGTGATTCCCTCGGAAAATTCCACCACCACACGATCGGCAAACGACTTGAATCCATGGATTACAATTTTCTTAAGACGCACCCTTTCCTCCAACTTCTGAAAAAACGCATTATATCGTGACGGCTGCAGAAAAGCGAGTGTTGCTTGTCAAAAAAAAGAAAGCAGTAGATGGTAGGTCGTAAATCAATCAATGATGGAGTAATTTCAATGCGCTGGCTATTTTTTTTTCTTTTTCTACCCGTGCTCTCCTATGGAGCCGAAATCAATGAACGTGACATGCAAGCAATCAAGCAGCTTCTCAATGAGAAACGCGACCATCGCCTAACCGACAAGCACGACTCCCTATCCATCTCTGGCGACATTCGCTTTGAGATTAAGAACATTAAAGAAGAGCGAGATGAGTCAGCTGCCGCGGTACCACCGAATGGTGTGAAGACCAAAGAGCGTAGCAACGACTCCGGTAGCTTCGGAACGGCACCCATTGCTGGCACCCTGGAGTTTGGCGTCGAGTTCAACCTCTACGTTGATTACACAGCGGACCAAACTTGGGCGCATGTTCACCTCGAATTTGATAATGACGGCGGCATTACGCACGATTGCGATAGCAACAACAACGGCAACTACGAATGCGGCAGTGGCGAGTGTGATCAGATCTGTCTGAAGTCGGCTTATTTTGGATACAACATCTTAGATGATGACCATCGACTCGATATCGAAGTCGGTCGTTGGGACATGTACAACATCTTCGACTCCATGATTCAGTTTCAAAACCGGTACGATGGTCTTCTCCTCACCTACAGCACAAACTTTGAAGACGTTGGCGACTTCTACGTGAAGGGCGGCATGTTCGTCATTGATAGCCTAGCGAGCAACTGGGGCTATGCCGCAGAGGTTGCGCTCTTGGATCTGATGGAGATCGGACTGGACCTTAAGTATTCGTTCACTGACTACACAAAGGGCAGCGATCGTTCAGGATGGACCTACGATCAGGAAAGCCCATGTGTACGCGCATGGAAAGCTCGCATTAGTCAGTTCTCTGCTGCCTACAACTTCGAGCCTGACTGGACCTACCTCAACCAGCCCACCACCATCTATGGAGCTTTTTTGATCAATCACTCAGCTAAAGCTGCAGGAACTCCAAGCAGCGTAGGAAAGGAAAACTTGGCTTTCTACGTAGGTATTCGCCTAGGGAAAATCGAAGCCGAAGGTGACTGGTCAGTTGACATCAACTACCAGCGCGTTGAGGCGCAGTCCATTCCAGACTTCGCTGTCTCCGGAATCGGAGCCGGCAACGTACGGGGCACTTGCTACCACAAAGCTAGCATCATGCCGATCAACCAACTTGGTAACGTCAACTACCAAGGGTTGCAGGTTGATTCAGCCTATGCGCTTACTGAAAACCTGACCTTTATCTCGGAGGGCGACTACTCCTGGGAGGTCAATAGTGATGCGTTTAACGCCGGAACCACCGGCCGCAAATACATCAAATCAGAACTCGAGCTAATGTACTCGTTCTAGCTCTCTATGGAACCTTGGCTATGCTTGTAAGGATAGCCAAGGTTCATCAGTTTCGTCAGGGTAATTTATACCCAACGCGGGCATAGACTTGGATTTTCTAACCTCGCCTATTTCCGTATGGCTAAGCGTTCGATCCCTTCGGCTCACTGGAGTCTACGTGATCTCCACGCTACGCCACCCAAAGACATCCGAACCAATAGAATCCAAGTCTATGCCCACGCGGGGTATAGAAATGTCACCTAATTCGGCAAAACAGCAGCAATTCGGGCGTCTTTCATAATTTCGGCATCAGCGGTGCTCACCTGTTCGCCTAAAAGATGCCTTTCAAATTTATTGCACGGTTTTTTTTAACGCGGAGGCGCGGAGTCCGCAGAGGAGCGCAGAGGAATTCCCTTTGCCCGGGTTGTTGTGAGCAAAAGGAATCCCTCTGCGCTCCTCTGCGGACTC
>JBFIDQ010000100.1:0-9213 GCA_041603795.1 Chlamydiales bacterium | reverse complement strand
GGTGTCGTCAGGAGAGACGAAGCATGTGGAGGCGGTTGAAATCACCTTTGATCCGACGAAGGTGGTTTATACGACGCTTCTCGACACGTTTTGGCGTCAGATCGACCCAACGGATGCGGACGGTTCGTTTGTCGATCGTGGTCAGCAATATACCTCGGCTATTTACTATCACAGTGAGGAGCAAAGGGATTTAGCGGAGAAGTCCAAGGCAGCACTCGCTGCGAGCGGTCGATTTGCGCAGCCCATCGTTACTCGCATTGAAAAAGCAGGCACGTTTTACCCGGCGGAGGAGTATCACCAGGATTTTTCGGAGAAAAATCCATTGCGTTACAAGACGTATCGCTGGACATCGGGGCGCGATCGCTTTTTGGAGGAGCATTGGGTGAAGTGGGATGAGGAGGAGCGCCGCAGGCGCCTGGCGAAGGAGCTCACAGAGATGCAGTACTATGTGACGCAGGAGGAGGGTACGGAACCCCCCTTCAAAAACGAGTTCTGGGATCACAAGGCTGAAGGCATTTATGTGGATCTGATTTCCGGAGAGGCTCTGTTTTCTTCCAGGGATAAATTCGACTCCGGCAGCGGGTGGCCAAGTTTTTCGGCGCCTCTTGTCAGCGAAAACTTAGTGGAGCGAAGCGATACGAACTTCTTCTATCGTCGCACCGAGGTTCGTAGTAAGAAGGGGAATTCGCATCTTGGCCACGTGTTTCCCGATGGACCACAACCAACGGGTTTGCGCTACTGTGTGAATTCCGCTGCTCTCCGCTTTGTTCCAAAAGAGAAGATGCAGGAGGAAGGGTATGGTGAGTACCTCAAGCACTTCGATTAGTTGAACGAATAGGCCTCTGGATAGGCGCGATAGTAATAGCTTGGTGCCTGGTTGGTACGCTCCTCCCGCATGCTTTTTCGCTGCTCTTCGTAGGCAGTGACAATTCCCTGTAGCTCCTCGTCCTTTTCCTGCTCATGCACGGCAATATAGGTTTGCTCGCTTTCGCCTGGCTCGTCCGTGCGACTTTTGTGGATCCGTAGCCAGTGGAGGTAGGCCGATACTTTTCTTACGGGTTGGCTGTTGGGGTCGGCTCGGCTATACACATTCGTTGGCAATTCCACCTGATCTAGAAGGGTGGCAGTGTCCGGATTGTCCTTCAAAAAGACGTCGATTTCTTGACGGAGTCCTTGTTGGAGTCGACGCGAGGCGTGGGATAGACGTAATTTTACGTCGCGACGCCCCTCCTCCTCGGCAAGGGGGTTGTTGAAGAGGTCGGCTACGACCTCTGCGCGTTGCACCGCGCCTCCACCCTGGGATTCGGTGGGGACACGCGAGCCGAAGCTCCTTAGGCCTGATGAAATTCGCATACTCCCTCCTGGAGTATATTCATTCATCACGATGCAAGTTTGCTGCCAGCTGCTCAATTAATTGTTTTAGCAGTCAATCTTCCCGTCTGCTAATTTTCCTTGTGGTTAATCTTTTGTAGGGGTATACTCCGGGTCATAATTTCGTAACCAACCATGAGATGAATTCCCATGACTCAAACAGCAATAAAGCTTAAGCCTTTGTCAGACAGAGTGCTATGTGAGCGTACTGAAGAAGAAACGATGAAAGGGGGAATTATTCTTCCCGATTCAGCAAAAAAGAAGCAGGAAACGGTCAAAATCGTTGCTGCAGGCCCGGGCGCTAAGGACAAAGAGGGAAACCTCATTCCTATGCCCGTATCTGTAGGCGATACCGTCCTTATGGAAAAATATTCCGGACAGGAAGTTACCATCGAGGGCACCGAGTATGTCATCGTTCGTGCTAGCGAAATCATCGCAATTGTCGAATCATAAAAAATAATCAGGAGATAAAAAACTATGGCAGCTAAAGATATTCATTATGAAGAAGATGCTCGGAATCGCGTAAAAGCGGGCGTGCAAGCTCTCGCTCGCGCGGTCAAAGTGACCCTCGGACCTAAGGGTCGCAATGTGGTCATCGAGAAGTCGTTTGGCCCACCTCAGATCACTAAGGACGGTGTGACCGTTGCTAAGGAGATCGAGCTGGAAGACAGGGCGGAAAACATGGGCGCGCAAATGGTCAAGGAAGTGGCCAGCAAGACCAACGATGTTGCCGGTGACGGAACGACAACTGCTACGGTTTTGGCAGAAGCGATCTTCGTTGAAGGCCTGCGCAACGTGACTGCGGGCGCAAACCCAATGGACCTCAAGCGCGGCATGGAAGCAGCAACAAAAGCTGTGGTTGCCGAGTTGAAGTCACTTAGCAAAGAAGTTAAGGACAAAAAAGAGATCGCGCAGGTAGCAACTATTTCTGCTAACCACGACGAAGAGATCGGCAACATCATCGCGGAAGCGATGGATCGCGTTGGCAAGGATGGCACGATCACTGTTGAAGAAGCTAAGGGCTTTGTGACAACGATGGAAGTTGTTGAAGGAATGAACTTCGACCGCGGCTACCTTTCTCCTTACTTCATGACCAAGCCTGACACCCAGGAAGCAATCCTAGAAGATGCCTACATTCTTCTTTACGAAAAGAGGATCTCAACGGTTAAGGACCTCATTCCAGTACTGCAGGCTGTTGCAGAAACCGGGAAGCCTCTTTTGATCGTGGCAGAAGATATCGAAGGCGAAGCGCTTGCAACTCTCGTTGTGAACCGCTTGCGTGCTGGACTCAAGATCTGTGCTGTGAAAGCCCCTGGCTTCGGCGATCGTCGCAAGGCAATGCTTGAAGATCTCGCTACGGTAACAGGCGCTCAGCTAGTCAGCGAAGAAGTTGGACACAAGCTTGAGACGGTTACCATCGATATGCTTGGTAAGGCGAAGAAGATTGTCGTTAAGAAAGACGACACGACTATCGTTGAAGGTGCAGGGGAGTCTTCTGTAATCAAGGGGCGTGTCGATCAGATCCGTCGCCAGATTGAAGAGTCGACATCTGACTACGACCGCGAAAAGCTGCAAGAGCGTCTTGCTAAACTTGCCGGTGGCGTAGGCGTCATCTCTGTTGGTGCTGCTACTGAAGTCGAGATGAAAGAGAAAAAGGACCGCGTCATTGACGCGCAGCATGCAACAGCAGCTGCACGTGAAGAAGGCATCCTGCCTGGTGGCGGTACTTCTCTTATTCGCTCGATTCCTGCCGCTCAGAAGGTTGCTGACTCTCTTAAAGGAGACCAGGCTACGGGCGCAAACATCATCATTCGCAGCTTGAGGGCGCCTTTGCGTCAGATCGTTCAGAATGCTGGTGAGGAAGCTTCGATCATCGTGAAAGAAGTCGAAAGCCGCAGCGGCAACGAAGGATATGATGCGCTTAATGGCGAGTTCACCGACATGGTGAAGGCCGGCATCCTCGATCCAACAAAAGTGGTGCGCTGTGCACTCGAAAACGCGGTATCCATCGCGTCTCTACTGCTTACCACGGAGGCAATTGTCACCGAGGTACCAGAAGAGAAGGGTGCAGCTATGTCCGCTATGCCAGCAGGCGGCATGGGCTACTAAGACTAGTCCAGCTTCATGACAAAGGGCCCTCCACTAGGAGGGCCCTTTTTTTTCTCTTGGGTAGAGGCCGAATACGTTCTTCACCCTTTCTACAAATGGACACCCTTCGCAGCTCGCTTCGTAGTGCACACAAAAGTCACGATGCACCTGAAATGCGCCTTGCTCGATACGCGCTTTTTTTAAAAGGTCACCTTTAGGGGTGTCGCCGAAAAAGCGATGGACCAAATACTTGGATTTTCCACTTCCTGACGCTGGTAGGCGACTATAAAGCTGATTGAAGGCGATGACCTCTCCTGGGTCGCGTCGCAGTTCAATGCCTTCGTGGAGCAATGGCAGAATCGTATTCACTAGAATTTGTTTCTTAAGAGTTTCGCCAACAAGCGGCAAGAGAGCCTCTCGTGCCGTAGTCTCAAAGGTGTAATGGTGGGAGAAATGTGAAGAGGTGTAGTCAGGGATGCCCTCGAGAAGCTTTTTGCGAAGTGCCACGGGGGAGAGGGCGGACCAATTTTCAGCCCAGATAGTTAGAAAGGGAGCGAGGAGTAGATCTTGATCACTTAACGCAGCAGCAAGGTAGGCAAGGCGCCGAACAGGGTGGTTAAGTGGACGTATCCCATGCAAAACAAGGGTCGTCTGTTCGAGTACGGTGGTATTGAATCCCATCCAGGTCTCTTGGAGCTCTCTGTAGGCTTCCGACTCGCCCCACTTGTCTTGGAATTTCGACTCAAAAAAGCCGCAACTTCCCATGGCGACGGCAAGAATTTCCTGCTGGCTCCTGTGGCGCCATTCTTGTAGCCAGAGGAAGAGGTCGAGAAAAGCTCGACTGTTCTGCTTGTAGCCGAGTGCCATGGCGATGCCCGCCTGGAGGCGAAGCTCTGGCGTGCGTACCCATTGACTCAGATGACGCCGCTTCTCTTCGAGCCGCCAGTCTGCAGCCGAATGCAGAAGCGTCCGCACCTTTTCTTCTCCAATAGAGCGAAAGAGCGTTTTGGCGCAGCTTCCTGCCCCGACAAAACGGCGGTAGGGGTAGAGATCGAGGTCGATGAGTGAGGTGATGCGCCCCATGGGGATGGTCAGTTTGGGTTCGACACAGACCGTAGGTAGGTCCAGCTTGCGCTCTTTAGGTTCCCAAAAGAGTACGTGAAGGATCACATCGTTGTAGTTGGGGTCCTTATGGTGACCGTGAGCCATCCAGTCGCTTTCCGCCAGATGGATCTCAACGTTCCCTCGCACTTGCCGCTTGCCGATGCGGACTTCTGCCTTTAGGAAGTCAGGTCCGGCTTCGCCATTCCAGATACCCGGAGAGAGCACCTCAATGGCTTCGCCGTCCAATGTTATTAAGCTGTGGAAGTACTTTTGTTCCATCCACATCGCTTGCAGATGTCTCTCCGAGAAGCAACGGTACGCCTGACCACGCTCTGCTACTCGATCAGGCTGGGGAGAAAGAAGTTTGTGATACATGGTTGGGTATTGTAGCCCAAGTGAGTTTTGTTCTCATTAGCTGCAATTCGAAATCGTTGTCGTCACAAAGGGCTCAACCTTACGCTGTTTTTCCTCCGCAAGCCATCTCTGTAGCTCGGCTAGGCGAGAGGGGGTCAGGGGAAGGTTGTTGAGCTCATAAGGGTCGGTATCGAGGTGGTAGTACTCAAACTCTTCCGGGTAGCGATCCTGCGGATCGTAGTAGCGGACGAATTTATGGGTCTGGCCTTCGCGGCGGGTGATGATGGCCTCGACATGGGAGGCGACGCCCTCGATTTCCTGGTAGGGAGCGAACCATTCGTGGCTCCAGGTGGGGAGGTGGTAGCGGAAAAACATGCGCACTCTGTTGTCGCCGGCGGAAATTTCGTCACCGGTCATGTAGTAAATCGTCTGCTCATTCGACCCCTCACCAGTAGAGGGATCGGTGATGGCGCGGCTTAGATCCTGGCCAGGCAGCGGAAGCACCCGACTGTGACTGGTCGTTAATTTCTTCAGTAACTCGTCCAAATCCGCACCGACTAGGCCAGTCAACGTGGGAATAAGATCGATATGGCTGCTTAGTTGCTCAATTCTGCGTCCTCGGTTGTGGTCCCCTAGAGGCGGTCCACTTATGATAAGTGGGATGTGAAGGATCTCCTGGTAGGCCGAGTGCCACTTGTGCTGCATGCCTCCATGAGAGGAGAGCATATCGCCGTGGTCCGAGGTAAACACCACGATGGTGTTGTCGTGAAAGCGGCTCTTAGCCAGCGCCTCTAGCATGTGCTGGATCTCCTTGTCGACTTTCTTTTGCAGGCTGTAGTAGTGGCGTAGAAGCAGGTCGGGGTTACTAAAATAGAAGAAGTCGTAGATGGGGATCAGGAAGTCTGGAAGCATGATTTGCTTAAAGTGGTCGACGTAGAGTTGCTGGATCTCTGGCTTGCCACTCAGGTCTTCGTTGTAACTCAGGGGCAAGGGAATTGGGGGCACGGTGGGGTCGGTGAGCTGTTGCAGGGTAAAGAGTGATTCCAGGAAGTAGGCGACGTCGTGGGGATTTACCAGAGAAGTGACGAGAAAAAATGGTTCTTGGGTGTTCTTCTGCTCTCGCTCCTGTAACCAGGCGATACTTTGGTCACTATAGATCTGGTCCACTGTTTCCCCTAGAAAGCGATCATCCTGGCCGTGGGGTTCCGGTCCAATCCACCCACCCCAACCGAATTTATCGAGCTTATTGGCATCCAGGTAGGTTTGGATGTTGTCCTGAAGCAGGTCGCCTTTTGGGGATAGGCAATGTAGCAGCTGACCCGAGGTGTCGTAAATGTTTTCGTAGGAGATGTGCCACTTACCGTGCCACGCCGTTTCGTAGCCGGCGGCGCGAAAGATGTCCCCCATGGTGGGCAGGGTCTTGGGCTGTAGCCATTCAATGGCCTGATCCTCGGGTTCTTTCCCCAATGCAAACGTATGCTGCAGGCCGTGTACTTGGGGATAATGTCCGGTAAGTAGGGTTGCCCGGCTGGGCGAGCAGGCGCTTGCTCCGGTGTGGTGATTCATAAAACTGACCCCGCTCTCCGTCAGCTGGCGCCGCGCCAGAAGCTCTTCGTGTGCAAATTTCTGCAGGGCCGGGTCTTCTAGCTCGAGTGGCAGAGGAGAGCGTAGCTCATCGGTTAGAATCAACCAAATATTAGGGGGTTTCATTTCGTTCGCCGCGTGAAGGGGTAGGTTAAGCAAATAGCTTAAGCCAATTACTCCTGCTAGAAGGTAGTCTCGCATGCTTTTCTCCGGATAAGGCTGTGACGGGGGAGGGTAGGGTAGGGAAGTAGATTTCAGCAAGCGGTAATGATCTCGATCTATTCGAGTTGCTCGGCCCTCGAAAATCGAAGGCTTCCCTTTGTAATTGGGGCAGGGCCCTACGTTACCTGCGTTATTCCGACCGGGGACGCGGAGTAACGCAGGTAACGTAGAGCCCGGCTCCTTTCGCGCTGCCTTGGCAACAGATCGCTGAAATTGGCAGATAAAATTAAAAAATCTGCTAATGTGGTGGAAAGCCTATGAGGGACTCAATGAAAGCGCTTTCATCACTTGCAGCTCTTTTTCTTTTCTTGTTTCACGTGCCTTTGGCTCACGCCGCCGAGGAAAAAGGGTGGGGGGAGAAGTTGGGGGAGCTGGATTGGGCTCAGCTGCAGGAAGCTGGGTCAGATTGGGCGAGCCTCCGTTGGGAAAGTAGCAAGCTCGGAAATGCGATCTCGAATAAAAACTTGGAGGCTGTTACGTCGAGTACGTCGAAGCTTAACACTGGACTGGATGACCTCGCGCCGAAGCTGAAGGATCTGTTGGGAAGTGAGTATTCGGGACATGTAGATAGCGTCGTAGAGCGCCTACAAGGCAACCTTGGCGATATCGATAGTGCTGCGGGTCAAATGGACTTCGACGCTGCGCGCGAGCGCTTCGGCGATCTGACCGCTAACTGGAGCAGTTTGGAATCACTGGCTACCGGACAAATACCGTCTATGCCAGAGGCTAGTGAAACTGGGTGGTTCCAGAGTGCCATCGATTGGGCAACAAGTTGGTGGTCGGGAAGCGGCGAATAGCCGCTCCCTACCATTTATAGAAGCCTTTACTTGGCTCCTCCCCCGAAGTGACCTAGAATAGCGCCATAGATGGCGTGATTAACTAGAGAGCCCATAGCAGCCATCATTCCGCCCATGTTGGCGCTGAAGAGTCCGCCGCCCATCATTGGCATCACAATAACCTGTGCCACCAGCCAGAGTGCTAGACCAAACAATAGGCCCCTCACGACTGCTGATCCTGGGAGACGCTCATATGCCATCATGACATAAATCATGGGAAAGACGACCGATCCCAGCACAAAGTGAGCGATAAGACCCATCCACCAAATCATGCTGTTGTTCATGGGATCGCCCATCAAACTTCCCAGCATAGCGGCGATGTCCATTCGCATACCCATCAAAATGGGTGCTACAAAATACATCATTAGGGTCATCACCACTGTTCCGGCTAGTCCCCCATACATGGCTTTTTCAATACTTGGTTTCATTACAATCTCCTTAGTATTTTTAGGATATCTTCCCTGATCGGGGCCCCTGCGCCGGTAGTCGCCGCAGATTGATCCGGAAAAGCAGAGCAGACAGTTTAATTTGTTATTTTTTTGCCTTTCCTGCTCTTGTTTCAGTTTTATACTATTTCTATTAACTTGTCAAATAATTAGTATAAACTATAAAGATAAGGTTAGGGCTTGGAGCCGGGCGAGCTTGGAGGCCAGCTCTATGGTCCGCTGAGGCTCGCCGTCGACTCCTCCGGCGAGTGGTGGGGCGACCTCCATGAGGTCAGCTCCTAGCAGAGTGAACTCCTGCGAGATGCGCTGGATGAGGGCTTGTATGAAGTCGGGATGAAGCCCGTTGGGCTCAGCAGTCCCTGTTGCGGCTGCAAATTCTGGGGAAATAGCGTCGATGTCCGTCGAGAGGTAAAGGTTCTCTACCGCAAGCCCTTTGTAGTGAGCCACCACTGTCTCTATGGTGTCGTTGTTCACCTGATCTGCCCACACCTGTCTCACTTGCAGCTCGTTGCGCCATTCTTCGGCGCTTTTTCCGGAGGTTCGCACGCCGACCTGCACGAGGCGCTCGCCGCGCCCTATTGCTTCATTCGCGTGCCACGACCACGTTGCATACGAATGAGCGAGTCCGTCGCGCTTCTCCAGCAAATCCGTATGCGCATCGAACTGCAGAACTCCTAAGTTCTTGTGCGTTCGCGCGAGAAGTTGCACCGGGATAAGTGATTTGGAGTGGTCGCCGCCAAGCATCATCACCCGGCAAGAGGGATTGAGAGCGTAGATGCATTCGAGCGCGCGCTCAAGAATCGATAGGCACGAAACGGGCAGAGCCAGTGTCCGCCCTTCCTCGCCCCATCGTTCCTTACGCACCGCCTCGATCACAGATGGATGGAGGAGTTCGTCGTGGCTGAGAAGCGGGTGATCACGCACATCGCCGATATCCAGGATGCCCTTGGGAAGTCCGCCTTCTGCCAACCACTGTTTTCTGATCGCTAAAGGGCCCTTCTTCGAGCCTCGATCAAATCCCGCTCCGTTATCATTCGGTACACCAAGCACCACCACGGGGGTGTCCGTGATTTGCGCAAGTTCCTGTCGAAATGCGGCGTCTACATCATTGCCGTAGCGCGCTTTTAGGTATTCTAGGGCCTCGCCACTTCCCGTAGTTACTGTTTTAATTCCATAGGGAAGAAGCAGCAACTCAAGTTGGCGTAGTG
>JBFIDQ010000099.1:0-9220 GCA_041603795.1 Chlamydiales bacterium | reverse complement strand
TTCCGTCACAAAAATTTTGCACAATCAAGACGATTCTTCAACCTGAATGGGTATAACTGACCCACTACATCAACACCTCTGGGGTGACCACTCCAAGAGACTGCAACTCCACGTCTTGCGACACCTCATTGATCGAAAGCACAGGGACTCTCGGGAGGGAGCGATCAATCATCTGCTTGAAGTAAAGGCGAATTGCAGGAGAAGTAAGCACAATCGGCTGAACCCCCTCCTTTGCAGCCTTCCCTAGAAACCCCTGAATTTGATCGACGGTCTTCTGCGTGGTCTGCGGGCGCACCACAATGCGCGTTCCGAAGTCGCTTTTCTGAATGCTTTCCATCAACATCTGTTCAACCTTCGGATCCAGAGTGATTGCGTGGAGCATATGCTCCTCGTTCATGTACTGCTTGCAGATCGTACGTGAGAGGCCCTGTCGCACGTATTCAGTGAGCACATCGCACTCCTTTATCTGGATACTATGATCCGCTAGTGACTCAAGAATCGTCACAATATCCCTGACAGGAACTCGCTCCCTTAGGAGATTTTGCACAACCTTCAGTACCTGTCCAATCGTTAGTTGGTCAGGAATAAGCTCCTCAATCACCGCAGAAGCAAACTGTTTCGCATTGTCGATCAGGCGTTGCGCCTCCTGGCGATTCACCAGCTCATCAGCGTGGAGGTGAATCATCTCCGTCAGGTGTGTCGCAAGGACCGATAGCGTGTCGACTACCGTGTAGCCGTACATCTCAGCCGATTCCTTTTGCGCGGCAGAAATCCACGTAGCAGGGAGTCCAAATGCCGGCTCTACCGTCTCTATTCCAGGAACCGTCTTGCTCACACCTCCAGGATTCATCGCCAAGTAGCTATCGAGATAGAGCGTACCGGCCGCTACCTCGATTCCCTTAATCTTGATCGAATACTGCTCCGGTTCGAGCGCCATGTTGTCACGTATCCGTATTGGAGGGACCACGATTCCCAGCTCTGAGGCGATCTGACGGCGAATCACGGTGATTCTTCCGAGGAGGTCACCGCCTTGCGTCTGATCCACAAGTGGAATAAGACCGTAGCCCAATTCAACCTCCATCGGATCAACAAAGAGCACCTTTTCCACCTCATCCGCATCGCCACCTGGCGCCGCGCCACCTTCCTCTGGCAAAGCCAGGGGATCTAGGTCCGTGGCCGCACTATTTTCATTCATAGCATCGTAAACGGTGTAGGCGTAGAGCATGAGCACGCAGCCGATGGGAATCATGACCGATCCCGGCATACCCGGAACGAGAGCCATTCCAGCGATCACAACGCCAGTAATTCCCAGAACCCTCGGGTTATTGAACATCTGACGCCCAAGCGTCGTTCCAAGCGTTTCGTCAGCTGAGGAAGCGCGCGTCACAATGATACCTGCGCCGACAGAAATCAGCAGTGCAGGCACCTGAGAGACCAATCCGTCACCGACGGAAAGCGTCATGTAGGTATCGATTGCTTCCTGCCAGGGCATTCCTTTCATCGCCATTCCAATGGCGAATCCACCCAGAATGTTAACCACGGTAATGATGATGCCCGCAATGGCATCACCTCGCACGAATTTTGAGGCACCATCCATCGAGCCGTAGAAGTCAGCTTCAGCAGTAATTTTTTCTCGCCTACGCTTCGCCTCTTCTTCCTCGATGATTCCCGCGTTGAGGTCCGCGTCAATGGACATCTGCTTACCGGGCATAGCATCCAATGTGAATCGCGCGGCTACCTCCGCCACGCGCCCAGAACCCTTGGTGATGACGACAAAGTTGATCACAGTGAGGAGGATGAAGATAATCAGACCTACAATCTGATTCCCTCCCGTCACAAACTCACCGAACGTGCGAATGATATCCCCTGCCTTCGCTTCGCTAAGGATCATTCGCGTCGACGCGATGTTGATGCCAAGTCGGAAAAGGGTCAGAAAGAGAAGGAGCGAAGGAAACGCGCTGAATTCCAGAGAGTCCTCCGTATAAAGAGTGATGAGTAACGTGATCACCCCCATGACGAGGCTCATTGAGATGAGAACGTCAAGGAGTATCGGAGGGAGCGGCACGACCAGTAACAGTACGATTCCGACCGCAGCAAAGGCCAAAAACATATCGCCGTAACGCGCTAGGATTCGAATCCGATCTGTTAAGGCTCCAATCATTCCTTATCCCCTTGCCATCTTATGCGCCATCTTCTCATCGAGCCGGTAAACATATGCAAGCACTTCCGCGATCGCATGATAGAATTCCGGTGGAACATGCTGTCCCACCTCCACTGTCTGATAAAGACCGCGTGCAAGCAGTGGGTTCTCCACAATAGGCACCTTGTTTTCGCTTGCGAGTTCTTTAATTGCCAGGGCCATTTTTCGCGCTCCCTTAGCCACGCACATGGGAGCCTGCATTTTGTCAGGATCGTATTTGATCGCTATCGCAAAGTGTACAGGGTTGGCAACGATGACATCCGCATGCGGCACATTGTCCTTCATACGATTCTGCGAAAACTGGTGCATCAAACCACGCATCTTCCCTTTTTGGTGCGGATCCCCCTCAACCTGTTTACGTTCGTCCTTCACCTCTTGCTTTGTCATCTTCTGATCACTTTGAAATTTCCACTTCTGGTAGGCAAATTCCGCTAACCCAAGGATGAGCAAAATTATGGAGATCGTCATTCCGATGATGAACCCCTGCCAAATGAGAAAGGCGAGGAAATCACGTGAACCCCCGTGCATCAGCTGGGCGATTTGCGGCACAGCTGACAAGATCATGAAATAACAAACAACGGCGATTACGCCTAGCTTACACAGACCAAATGCAAGGCGAGCTAGCGCCTGCGTGTTGAAGAATTTTTTATAGACCTTCGGATTAAATATATTGATATTCTTCCATTTTGGCTTGAGAGGCTCGGTAGAAAACAGAAACCCCACCTGGCCAACATTGATGAGCAGGCTTGCGACAAAAAGAGATGCTAAGATTGGGAAGACGATACTGACCACATAAAACAGTCCGCCGCGGAACCAAAACACCAAACTTCCTGGGGTGCCGATGGGTTCCAATAGGTGATTGAAGACACCGATCATCACAGTGGAGAGACTGCTGAACAACTGCGATCCAAAAAATGCAAGGGAGCTCATCCCTGTAATCAGCAGCGCAGCAGCTGTCAAATCCTGCGATTTCGCCACCTGACCCTTTTTACGAGCGTCCTGTAGCTTCTTTCCCGTCGCAGCCTCAGTTTTGTCTTGCAGATCTTCTGACATTTATGGATTCTATCCACCCTATTATTTATTTAGGTTGTAGGCGATCTAAGCCATTGCATGCAAGGAATTTTTATGATAGATTCCAAAAGAAAAGCCACTTGGGTATACTACTTGGTCAATAGTAGTCAAAAGGTTAGGAGGCACTTAAAAAAATGGAATTCTTTACGATGGCTTCGGCCCTTTTCTTTGTCATCAATCCGATAGGAAATACGCCATTTATTGTCTCCATACTAGCTAAGTTTGATGCAAAGACACAGATGCGCATTCTGACTAGAGAGCTTATCCTTGGCCTCATTTTGGCCCTACTATTCGTTTTCATCGGACAGCAATTTCTCGACGCTCTCGAAATTTCCAACACTACAATAGGGATCTGCGGTGGCGTCATTCTCTTTGTGATTGCCCTTGAACTTTTGTTTCCGAAGAGCAGCACCTCTGATGTGGCGATGACCCGAGAGCCGTATCTCGTGCCATTGGCCACCCCTGTTTTATCCGGACCGTGCCTTCTCACCACTGTGATGCTTTACAGTCACCAGGTCGAGGAGAAAATCACTCTGGTCCTTGCAATATGCACGGCCTGGTTTTTCACGAGCGTGGTGGTTCTTCTGGCGCCAACGGTGCAGCGTCTCTTTGGCAAAAGGGGTCTAATCGCCCTTGAGCAGCTTATGGGAATGCTGCTCACATTTCTCTCACTGGACATGCTTGTTACGAGCTTGATCCGCTTCATGCAGCAAAGGAGTTAATCCGTGTCCCTTTTTACCCTCACACTCATCTTCTTTTTGGTCATGGATCCCCTAGGAAACTGTCGCGCCTTTTTAGCACAGATGGAACTCATTGCGCCCCAAAGACGCACCTGGGTGATTGTTCGCGAGCACCTCATTGGCTTGGCCGTGATCTTGGCATTCAACGGCCTAGGCGAATATATTTTCACTTACGCTCTTGATATTCACGAAGTGACGATCCGCATCGCCACAGGGGTCATCCTGTTTCTACTTGCCCTCCGGCGCCTTTTTCCTTCCGACGAACAGGCTGAAACCTACCCTCCAGGGGAACCGTTTGTGGTGCCACTGGCCATTCCGTTCACAGCGGGCCCGTCTCTACTAGCTATGGTGATGCTCTACGCCCACCAGGAGCCAACAGGCTGGACGATGCTTGCAGCAATTGGCATTGCCTGGCTGACGACCATCGCCGTGCATCTCTTGGGTCCAAAACTTCTTAAGCTGCTCGGACCTGGAAGCCTGACCGCCTTTGAGCGGATGTCAGGAATGTTCCTCATCCTCCTAGGCGTGCAACGCTTCATGGAAGGTATCGACCTCTTTCTGCAGGCTATTTAAACCCTGTTTTTTTGAGGACCCCAAGTCCGGGCCTCCATCTACATTTTGTCAGTGCAATCGCATCGTAACGATGCGATTGCCCAAATCAGATTGCGCCACAAACGGTTTCTGCCAGGCGTTTGGTCTCCGTTGTAAAGGAGGCGCCACCAAGCATTCGAACAAGCTCTTGCTCGCGCGTTGCGCGATCTAGCGGTACCACGAGGGTGCAGGTACGACCCTCTTGCTCCTCTTTGCAGATCCGAAGGTGGTGTCCTGCTGAGGCGGCCACTTGCGCAAAGTGGGTGATGCATAGCAGCTGATGCTTCTCGGATATGGCAGCGAGTTTTTCGCCTACCACAGAGGCTGTCTCTCCCCCGATATTGGCATCGAGTTCATCAAAAACAAGCGTACCCACCTGCTCTTTCCCGGCGAGCACAGTTTTAAGTGCGAGCATCACACGCGCTATTTCTCCTCCACTGACGCCCTCTCCGAGGGCGACGAATCGCTCTCCTACGTTAGGAGCGAGCTGAAACGTAACTTGATCGTCGCCTTTGATCGAGCGGGCAACTGTGCTCACTGCGATTCGCAGTTCAGCATTGGGCATGTTAAGGGGACGTACTTCAGCTGTCAGTTGCTCCTGCAGCTCCAATGCAGCGCTGGTACGTCGCTCGGTCAGGGCCGCGGCGGCCTCTTCCGTCGCCTGCCGCACACCTTGAAGTGACTCCTCCAGCTCCTCAATACGATCGTCTGCGCTCTCAAGCTCCTCCACGCGAGCCTGGCGGTTCTGTTGGTAGCGTTCGATTGCCTCCAGGCTCTCCCCATACTTCCGTTTCATCCGATTGATCAAAGCCAGTCGCTCATCGAGAAAGGATAAGCGGTCCCTGTTGAAATTGAGTCCAGTGCCGTAGTTGCGCAAGGTATAGCCAACCTCTTCCAATTCCAGAGCCACGCTCTCCACTGACTTACGCAGCTCCTCTTGCGAGGGATCGAGTTCCGCTAGCTGCGCAAGAGGCCCACGCGCATTGCGGAGCTGCGAAAGGGTCGCACTTGTGATGCCAGTGAGCTGCTTGGAAAGTGCGGCGAGGGTTTCCGCGTTGGAGAGGACAGAAAACTCCTGGAAAAGTTCCTCTTCTTCGCCCTCCTGCAGATTCGCCTCCTCAAGCTCGGCCACCTCCATACGGCAAACCCCAAGCTCCCGAATGCGCTCTGCCTCGCGTCCCTTTAGCTCAGCCAACTCCCCCACCAGAGCTTTTTCCATCTCTAGAGCACAACGAAAGTCCGTAAGCAGCGGGGCGCAGTCCCCATAAATATCGACGAGTGCGCGATGCGCGTCTTTGGCCAACAACGAGTGATTCGCATGCTGGTCGACCAGATGAATCAGATGCGGCTGAAGGGCTTTCAGCAGGTGAAGGGTGGCGACCTGATTGTTCACAAAAGCGCGCGAGCGGATCCCTACTTCTCGACGGATAACGAGTCCCGCCTCATCAACTGGAATTCCAGCGCCCTCAAGAATATCTGCAACGGGAGAATCTCCAGGCGTATCAAAAAGGGCCTCCACGACTCCCTTTGCAGCCCCTCGGCGTATCCACTGCGGATCGGCACGCTCTCCAACAATCAATCGCAGGGCGCCCATCACAGCCGATTTTCCCGACCCCGTTTCACCTGTCAGCACGTTGAAACCGGATTCAAACTCAATGCGAGCAGACTCAACCAGAATCAGATTTTCGATACGTAATTCACGAAGCACGGTTAGCCCCCTGTTACCTCTATTGCTGTTTTGAAGTGCATCTTGGCCACCTCTGGAAGGCGCTCTGCAGTGTGCGTCCTAACAAAAGCAAGACCTTGCTCGATCACCTTCTTGCTCGCCCCTTTTGGGAGGTCCACACCAAACTCCTTTGACAGCTTGTCGAGTCCCTCAAGAAAAGCAGCCCGCGCCAAAATCGAGGCCGCTGCCACGACTACATCTGACTCCGCCTTCGTTCTCTGTGTCAGGTCCAGAACAAGTCCTTTTCTTTTCAGAGCGCTCTCAACCTGCCACTCAGCGGCGAACTGGTCAACAATCACCTTCTTGCAGCCCGTCTGCTCCACAAGCTTTTCGATCGTGGCCGCATGCCCCCAAGCAAGCAGCTTATTGAGATTTCCAAACTGCGCGTAGAGTTCATTGTAGCGCTTCGGGTTCATTCGCACTACGTGCCATGGCACGATTTTGCGAATCTCTTTTGCGAGTGAATGAGCCTTGTCATCTTGGAGCTTTTTGGAGTCCATTACTCCCATCTTTTGCAGCTTCTCGATTTGTTCACCATTGGCAAAAACACCGCCTATGGCCAGAGGACCAAAAAAATCGCCTTTTCCCGATTCATCGATGCCGATACGGGGTGTGAGGTCGAGATCGAGATTGCCGTAGGTAAAGGAGAAGCTCTTAAGGATTTCCGGCTCCAGATAAAACTCGATGAATTCCTTCATCTCCTTCCCCTGCACCACCAGCTTCCCTGATTCATAGAGCGTAACGCTCACGCCCTTCTTCTTCGCCTGAAAAAGCGTGTATTGGGGCGCCTGCAGCTCAAACCCCTGCTCAATCAAATCGCCCCGCAACTTCGAGGCCAACGATAGGTCTATTTTCTCAACAAATACTGACATAAGCCTCGTATTGTGACAGCTTGCCCGCATAAGGCGCAAGTCAATCGAGAAAAAAATACTCCTATAGCGACTTACCAAATCCAAAGGAGCGGTTATATAGTAAGGCCGTCCGCTCGATTGCCACCTGGTCTCGATTGTGCATAATTGTGTCATCGTTAAAGATTCCTCTCAGGTGAGCTCTGGGCTCCCCTACATTGGCCAAGGCTTGTTCGCATCTTTCCTCGTGAAGAGCCTCCAAAAGCTGAAGCTCCTGATCATAAGTCGTGAAAAGGATGCTCTCCCCCGCCTGGATAACTGAAACGACGGAATGATCATCCGGGTTGAAAGCTAGGTTCCCTCTGGAGGTTGCAAAGCGTATATGCACATCCACATTAGACAGTCCCATGGGCCTATAGGCAAGCTGGTCTGCAATTGATTCATTGCTATTGATAAGCTCCAACAGCGACGACGCTGTTGCCGCCCAAATCTCCCTAGCCTCATCAACGGAAACGGTCCGATCTGAAAAATAAGAAACCTCCACGCGACTCAGTTTTTCTTGTTCCTGAGCAACTCCAACAGTACCCAACAGCAGGCCATGCCTATGGTACATTAGCTGATTATGCTCTGCATATATCTCCTCTAACTGCACAGGACCAGGGTATGGGGAGTGCGACGGTGTCTCGCCGATCCCAAAAAAGGAATAACCAACAGTAGAGCCAAGACTCAGAACCAGAACCGCAAATTTAAAAATTCGAAACGTTTTCACAACACTACTCCATAAATTTTGTAGTTAAATTAATTAATTTTTGACCGCCCAGAGAATCTCACTGAGCTGCCTTGAGTTCCATAGACCTTTGCAAAGCCTCTTCATACTGTTCCCTATGAAAAGTCGTGGGAAACTCTTCTCCCTCCATATAGGCTGTAAATAGAATCTTATCTTCATATTGAAGAACGTCTACAACACGCCTATCCTCTGGATAATGCAACAGGTCTCTTTGACAAGCCCTAAAACCTATTGAAACCTCCACTTTGGAAACTGTCATTGGAGTGGTCACCAGTTCAGCTTCAAGATCGCTGCTTTCATTTAACAGTTCTAGTAAGGACTGAATCGCAACTAAACACATCTCTCGCGCCTCTTCAACTGAGGCGATTCGCTCCACACCGTAGCTAATCATCACCTGGCTGACCTTTCCATTCTCCTGCCCCAAGCCTGTACCTCGGACAGTCAGTCCATATTGGCCTTTCATAAGCTCAATATGATCCGAAAACACCTTCTGAAGCGCAGGGGGGCCTGGATAAGAAAGAAAAGGATTGCCAAACTCTACAATGTACCAAACAAGCAAGAAGGCTACACAAAAGACAAGGGTCACTGATTTAACCCCGCGAAAAATCCTTGCTCCCCAACCGTGCCCGCTTGAATAAACTCTTTTCCTTCTCATGCTGACTACTCCACTAGACTCTTTGATCCAGACTTGGATTCTCGTACGATTTTTAGGGCCTCTTCACACGTCTCTTCATGGAGGGTTCCTAGCATGACTTCTCCAGGTTCGTAAGTTGTAAAAAGGATAACTTCATTGCTTTGGAGAACAGCAACTACAGATTGATCATTGGGGTTAAACTCCAGATCCTCGCGACTTGTTGCAAAACGTATCTTAAGTCGTGTATTGAGGTACGTCATTGGCGTATCAGCATATTCATCTGGGTTTACGTCAGTATTGTTTAGCAGGTCCAATAGAGAGACCAGGGAATCCACCCAAATTTCTCTTGCCTCCTCAATAGAAACTACACGATTCGAAGAGTATCCAATAATAATCCGGTTGACCTTTTGCTGTTCCCAGCCCATTCCTGCACCGCCAGAAGTCAGCCCATGCCTGTGCTTCATTAGCTTAGCGTGATCCGAATATACTTTCTGAAGAGGAGATGATCCTGGATAAGAAAGAAAAGGATTGCCAAACTCCAAAATGTAACAGAGAGGCAACAAGACTACACAAAAGACAAGGGTCACTGATTTAACCCCGCGAAAAATCCTTGCTCCCCAACC
>JBFIDQ010000098.1:0-9235 GCA_041603795.1 Chlamydiales bacterium | reverse complement strand
GGTGGACAAAGTGTAGGCTTTACAGATGGCTCAACGACCTCCACGCAGAAGGGAGAATCGCTTCATGATGCCATGCGCATGATGGAAGCCTACTGTGATGTTGTCGTCATTCGTCACCCCCTTGAAGGTTCCGCTCAGCAAGCAGCGGAGGCAGTTACGATTCCCGTCATTAACGCCGGCGATGGCAGTCACCAACACCCCACACAAACGCTTCTCGACCTTTACAGCATTAGAGAGTGCCAGGGACAACTTGATGATCTGCACATCGCTATGGTTGGCGACCTTCGCCATGGTAGAACCGTGCACTCACTGGCAGAAGCGTGTGCTCGCTTCGGAGCGCGACTCTATTTTGTCGCCCCACCCGCCCTTGAGATGCCCAACAGCACCTGCGAAGTGCTCCGCCGGGCAGGAGTTAAGTTCTCGTTCCACAAAACCGTAAGTGAGATCATCCACAGGCTCGATATCCTATATGTGACGCGCATACAAGAGGAGCGATTCAGCAATCGAGTTGAATTTGAGCGCCACCGAGGCAGCTTTGTGATTACCCCAGAGCTCATGATCAGAGCGAAGTCCTCCTTGCGAGTGCTCCATCCCCTGCCTCGCGTCGACGAAATTGACAGGCGACTCGATGCCACGCCCCACGCCTACTACTTTCAGCAGGCAAGAAATGGTCTGCACGTTCGCATGGCTCTACTTGGACTACTTTTAGGGCAGCTTTAAAAGGAAAAACTTATGCTTACAAAAACTTTGTCAGTTGCAGCCATTCGCAACGGATCAGTCATCGATCATGTTGTTGCCGGCAATGCATTGCGCATCATCCGACTCCTCGATCTCGCCAAGGAGCAGCACCAGGTCACAGTAGGGCTCAATTTGCCTAGCGAAGGCAAACGACTGAAAGACCTGATTAAAGTAGAGGGGCGAGAGATCAGCGCGGCAGAGGCCTCTCGCATAGCAATTTTGGCGCCAGAAGGCACCGTAAACATCATACGTGACTATGACGTGGTTGAGAAATTCAAAGTCTCCGTACCAAGAATTCTCGAAAATGTTATCGTCTGCCCTAACCCGCGCTGCATCACCAATCACGAGAAAATGAACAGTTTCTTTTTTCTGGAACAGCGAGGAAACACCATGCAGGTCGTTTGTAAGTACTGTCGGGGTCACTTTGACCGCGACGAGATCCGGGAGTACCATACTTAGATGATTAAGATTGAAAACGTTCAAACTCTTGAGGGGCTCATCCCCGAGCTGCAGATAAAGAGTTCACACGAGCATAGCCTCGACGCCGAGGAACGACTGCTCGCTCTCCCCGCCCTCATCGACCCTCACGTGCATTTGCGCACTCCAGGAGCGGAATATAAGGAGAATTGGATTACTGGTGCGCAGGCGGCAATTGCTGGTGGCATTACTACCGTTTTTGATATGCCGAATACGACTCCAGCAACCGTGTCACGGGAGCATCTTCGCCTCAAAGAGCTGCTCGTTCGCAAGCAACTGGCGGAGGTCGGCATTCCGCTACGCCATCACTTTTATTTGGGAGCAGATCGCGAGCACCTTGGAGAAATTGCAAAAGCTAAGGATACGGCAATTGGTCTTAAGATCTATATGGGCTCGACAACGGGTGGTCTCCTTATGGACGACGATGCTTCCCTACAGCGCGCATTCGAGTTAGCGGCAGAAAATAACGTGCTGGTTGGGGTCCACGCGGAATGCGAACGCACCCTAAACAAGCGCAAGCAAATGTTTGGCGAGGTTACGGACCCCAGTACCCACTCCAAAATTCGCCATTCTGCCACTGCTGAGCGCGCGACTGCCCGCGCCATCGAGTTGGCTAAAAGGACTGGTGCTCGCCTCATTATCTTGCATCTCAGCACGAAAGCGGAGCTCGAGCAAGTTCGACAGGCGAAGAAGGAAGGGCTTCCTATCTATGCAGAGGTCACCCCACACCATCTATTCCTAGAAGAGCAGAATTACGATCGCTGGGGTACGCTTATCCAAGTCAATCCACCGATTCGTTCAAAAGAGGACCAGGAAGCTCTCTGGGAGGGGATCCGTGATGAAACAGTGGACACCATTGGATCGGACCACGCGCCTCACACACTAGAAGAGAAAGCGAAGCCGTATGGGGAGGCGCCATCTGGTGTGCCCGGATTAGAAACGACCTTGCCGTTGCTTCTCAACGCCTACAAGCAGGGTCGCATTACCCTGGAGCAGATTGTGAAACTGACACGAACTAATATCGAAAAAATCTATGGTCTACCGTCGAATAATGACGTAGTTTTAGTCGATTTGGAGCTAGAGAAAGAGGTCCGTGTTAAGGAGCTAAAAACCAAATGCCGTTGGTCGCCATTTGCAGGTTGCATCCTGCAAGGCTGGCCCATCTATACGATCTGTCAGGGAGAAATTTTCGAAGTAAGTGCCAATAGGGTAACGCCGTATGCAGCAACAGCCACTACTTAGTCAAGCTCTATACAAAATCGATCGAACATGGGAAGAAAACTCGCAGGAGGGCCCCTTTTTCGATGGTGAAATTCCTCTTAGGGTGAGTCAGGAAGCGACCTCCACGTTTCTCGGTTACCCCATTGCCTCGCCCATAGGAATCGCTGCTGGTCCACTTCTTAATTCGCGATGGACCGGACTCGCAAGCCAGCTTGGATTCGATCTGGTCACGTACAAAACGATACGAAGCAAAGCGCACCCTTCTCTCCCGCTGCCAAACGTAGTCTTTATTGAAAGTGAAGGTCCGTTGCAGCCCACAGGCGATCAAAGCGTCTTTCTACGTGAAGAGGAGCCGACGCTTCCGGCGCAGCTTGGCATCACGAACTCCTTTGGCATGCCCTCCAGGGGTCCTGGATTCCTTATTTACGACATTCATCGTGCCAAGGCGCTTCTTCAACCGCATCAGGTCCTTATTGTATCTGTTGTCGGCTGCGACCCCGATGAATTCGTACGCGCCGCAAACATTGCTGTGCAGGGTGGGGCGGATATTGTTGAGGTGAACTTTTCCTGTCCAAATGTAAAGGGGCGCGAGGGAAGCCTCTATCTCGACCATGAAGCCGTAGGGAAAATTGGTCAGAGGGTAGTCGACGTTTGCGGCGCGATTCCAGTTGCGATGAAAGTGGGCACTTTTCCAAGTGACGACCAGTTGCACCGCACTCTAGGGTCCGCTGCTCGTGCAGGGATACGTGCGGTGTGCGGCATTAACTCCGTCGTGGGAAAGGTCGTGACCCAAAACGGGGACCCCGTTCTTGGCAAAGAGCGCCTCACAAGTGGCATCTGTGGCGCGCCCATTCGAGAAGCCGGACTTGATTTTGTGGGGAGAGCGCGCAGCATCATCGACAGGGAGGGGTTGGGCCTATCTCTCATGGGAGTTGGTGGGGTCACTGAAGCGTCGCATTTTGTGGATCTTTTTGAGGCCGGAGCCGACTGCGCCCTTAGCGCAACTGGGGCCATGTGGAATCCATATTTGGCCCATGAATATCATCAAATTATTGCAGGAGTTCACGTACCATGAATCAACACGACCTCATAATCAAACTTCATGAAATCGATGCAATAAAGTTTGGAAGCTTCACCTTAAAGAGTGGCATCCTTTCCCCCATCTACCTCGATTTACGGCTCATTGTCTCCTACCCAGAGGTCCTTGAACAAGTAGCCCAGCAGCTCTGGGAAGCAGCCAAAAATTGTTCATTCGACCTAGTGTGTGGGGTACCTTACACCGCCATGCCCATGGCAACGGCCATCTGTTTACGGCATAACAAACCCATGGTCATGCGCCGCAAGGAGATCAAAGAGTATGGCACTCGCAGGGTTATCGAAGGGGCCTATCTCCCGGGCCAGCGCTGCTTGATTGTCGAAGACCTCGTTACCTCGGGAAAAAGTGTGCTGGAGACTATTGTTCCGCTAGAACACGAGCGGCTCGTGGTCAAGGACGTGGTGGTATTAATCAATCGAGAACAGGGTGGCGAGGCGCTACTCGCGGAACGCGGCTACCGCCTGCATGCTGTGTTTACTCTTTCCACGATCCTTCAAGTACTGGAAGCCGAAGGAAAGTTAAACCCCACCACGGTTCGCAGCGTAAAACAGTTCTTAACGGAAACACAATTGACTAGCGTATGAACGACTATTCTCACCGTCTCGAAGGGGCACATCCTCTCGTTAAAAAGCTCTTTGGAATCATGGAACACAAAAAGAGCAATCTTTGCCTTTCTGCTGATGTGACCACATCAGCAGAACTCTTACGCCTCGCGGAGACAGCAGGGCCCTCTATAGCGGTTCTTAAGACGCATGTCGATATGCTACGTGACTTCACCGCTGAGGTTCCAGCTACGCTGCGAGCCATTGCCAATGAGCACAATTTTCTTCTTTTCGAAGATCGCAAATTTGCCGATATTGGTAGCACCGTTCTAGAGCAATATCGCGGCGGACTCTATCGCATTGTGGAGTGGGCAGATCTTACCAACGCACATATTCTACCGGGACCGGGGATCATCAAAGGACTTCGTGAAGCTGGATTAGAGAAGGGACGAGGCCTTCTTTTGCTAGCAGAGATGAGTTCTGAGGGTTCGCTAGCAAGAGACGACTACTCGCTTCAAGCTCTGGAGCTTGCCGAAAAATATCCCGACTTCGTCGTCGGGTTCATCACCCAAACGCGTTTTAGTAAAAATCCAAGACTCATCCATATGACTCCAGGAATCCAATTTACCTCCGGCGGCGATGACCTAGGTCAACAATATCGCACCCCAGAACAGGTCCTTGGAAAGCTCGGATCCGATATCGCCATCGTCGGTCGCGGCATCACCCAGGCAGACAATCCGCAAGCGGCAGCAGCCGAGTATCGTGCGGTTTGTTGGGAGGCAAGGAGCGGACTGAATCAGTTGCAAACATTAAAATAATTAATTAAATTGGAATTAAGCAAACGTAACGATATCATCCTCTCCTATTAGAGGTGATTCAGAGCAGAACTTAATGATGACCGCACCCACACGAAAAGCAAAGATTTCCGCTTCTGAGCGTAAGCAGAAGCTACCGCCTCCACCGCTAGATACCTCTCGCGTGGCCTCTATTATTCTTGGAGGGGGTCAAGGCACTCGCCTCTTTCCCCTCACCCACCACCGCTGTAAACCGGCCACCCCATTTGGAGGCCGCTACCGCCTTATCGATGTTCCCGTCTCCAACTCGATCAACTCAGGCATCCGTAAAATTTTTGTGGTGACGCAGTTTCTTTCCTCTCGACTTCACCAGCACATCTTGAAAAACTATCGCTTTGACGATTACTCATCTGGATTTGTGGAACTGCTGGCGGCGGAACAAAAACCCATGAGCACGATGTGGTTTCAGGGAACAGCGGATGCGGTCCGTCAGAACATCGAGTATTTTGCTGAGACACCTGTTGACTACTTCTTAATTCTCTCCGGCGACCAACTCTACAACCTCGATTTCCAGCAAATGCTGCGCTTTGCTCAAAAACGCGATGCGGATCTTGTCGTAGCCACGCTTCCCGTGGGACAACACGATGCAAGCCGTATGGGGATCATGCAGATCGACAAACAAAGTCGCATCGCTAAATTCTGTGAGAAACCAAAAGAGGCGAGCACCCTGGCCGAACTCGAGACCAGTCAGGATTGCCTCGAACGGGCGGGACTGACGAATACGGAGGGCAGACCCTACCTCGCGTCAATGGGAATCTACCTATTTAAGCGTGAAGCCCTCTTTGACATCCTAAAAAATGACGTCCGTGAGGACTTTGGCAAGCACCTCATTCCCACAATGGTCGATGCGGGACGCGCATGGGCCTTCGCCTATGATGGCTACTGGGAAGATATCGGCACCATCGAATCCTTTCACCAGGCGAATCTCGCCCTTACAAAAAAAACGCCAGCTTTCGATTGGTACGCCCAATCCAACGCCCTCTTTGGTAGCCAAGAACATCTCCCTGGCCCCAAAATCGATGATTGTCACATCAGACAATCCATCCTCTGCGAGGGGTCCATTATTGAAGCGGACGAAATCACCAACAGTATTATTGGGACCCGGTCCATCATTGAGCAGGGTACAATTGTACGTGACTCCTACCTCATGGGTAACGACTTCTACGAGCCACCCATTCGAGGCCACAATCAACTCCCAGATGACCTCATCATCGAAACTGACTGCATCATACAAAATGCCATCATCGATCGTAATGTCCACATCGGCAAGGGTGTACAGTTGATCAATAAGGACAAAGTAACGCATTATAACGGGGATAAAATTTATATCCGGGATGGCGTAACGGTAGTGAGCCGCGGCGCTCACATCCCCGATCACTTTATTCTTTGAAGTAACTATGAAAATTTGGGCCATCGGCGACCTACATCTTTCCTTTGGCGTTCCCAACAAGACCATGACCATTTTTGGAACGGACTGGGATCGTCATGAGGAGCGCGTGGAACACAACTGGAGACAGTTGGTAGGGGACGATGATCTCGTTCTCATTCCGGGTGACATCTCCTGGGCAACCTATTTAGACGATGCTCTGCCCGATCTCGAGTGGATTGATCGCCTCCCCGGGAAAAAGGCAATGATCCGAGGTAATCACGACTACTGGTGGTCCTCCCCAACTAAAATTCGCAAGGCAATTCCACCTTCCATCGAAGTCATCCAAAACAATGCCATCCTCTGGAACGATATCGCCATAGGCGGCGCACGCCTCTGGGACTGCCCCGAAGTGCATTTTAAGAAAGAGATTGTCTACACGGAAAACCCAGCAATTTCTTCCGAGCCGAGAGATGAGGAAAAAGCGCAAAAGGAAGCCGCAAAGATCTACGAGCGAGAGCTCAATCGACTCGAGCTCTCCCTAAAAGCCCTCGACCCCTCAGCGAAAACTCGCATCGTCATGACCCACTTTCCACCGGTCAGCAGTAAAATGGAGTGGTCACGTGCACGCGACCTCCTCGAGCAGTACAAGGTCGACATCGTCGTGTTTGGTCACCTCCACAATGCGCGAAAGGACCTTCCCCTCTTCGGCACACAAAACAACATTCGCTACCTTCTTACCTCAGCAGACTATATCGATTGCAAACCTATTCAGGTGATGCAGTGCTCCTAGAGAGTCTTTTCTTGCTCAATTTATGTACTACCACAGAGACCACAGAGCGCACAGAGAGTTGGTCCTAAGCCAAACTCTCTGCGCGCTCTGTGGTGATACATGAGTTGGCCTACCTTACCGGGCAAGCACCTCCGACGCATTCTGCTTCCGTGATCTCTTGCGTGACCGCTTTCTTGCATAGTGCATCGAAATCGATAGGCTGTAGCTCCTTGAGATAATCCTCAAAGCTTTGCTTTGTGACCACCTCCTGCGGTAGATACGCGTACCCCAAATCCTCAGCATTTTTTGTCGGATCGTTACGAAACAGGAATGAAACCCCTACATAAGATTCCCAATTCTCCAGAAGCCACGTGATGATGCCTGGCACCTCTTTCGGATCATAGGAGACCGTCACCGATACGTTTTGCTCACACCAGGTGTCCATCAAGGTACGGTAGCGCTCAAGCTGACTGATCGCGCTCTCCATATTCACCTCGACTTCTTCCACTTCGCCATTTGCCCGAGTCACCGAGGTAACGGTGAAGGCGCCTGTCTCGTACTGCACGGGAAACTTCACCAAAACTGACTCACTCTCGTAAGGCTTCTCGATCACGTCATAGCCCGCCTTACGGAAGTAATCCACCAAAGGATCATGCTTCGAGTAAGTGATCCAGTTGAAGATATGTCGACCCAAAGGCGTGTGGACGCCCTCAGGCACCTCTCCCCACTCCTCCGTACCCATAATCTTGCTAACGGTTCCACTAGGCTTCACACACGTCACATTCTTAGGTAGTGGAGAGCCAAGCTCTTGCGCCATGCTGTACGCCGCGCTGACCGCTATGTTGCGCATCCGCTTGTAGTCATAGCTCTTGAGATCGGGCCGCGCAGAAATGCCCGTAAGGCCGACTCCACACAGGTGAAGGAATTCATTGTTTAAGTGCCATGCCTCCTGCAGAATTTCGTCACGAAGATCCACCATCGTCTGGCGATAGTTCATGCGACCTGCCAGGTAGAGCGCTCTTTCTAGTCCGACCTTATCACCCTTAAACGCAAGTACATTGACTTCCGTGAGGTTACAAAAGCTCTTGTTGCCTAGGAGAATTTCCACACAGGGATTGCATCCCTTAAACCAAGGAGCGCGGCGTTCCGCTTCTTCCCCGTTAATGAATCCCGGCTCAGACCCTCCAGCCTCGAGCATCTTTTCGAACAGACTCTCCATCTCATCGCGCGACGGCTTAGAGCGGAACAATAGGCTGTTATTGGATTGCTGCCGGTGCGCATTGCCATGCACCCACCAATCCTTTTTCGCCATAGCGAACTCTTCCCACTCCGGCTGACCGTACTCAAATAGTGCGATTTGTGCGGAGCGCCGACTCGATAGAATCGTTCCTAGCCAATTCACCATATCGAGGATATCCATTCTAGTGAGGAGCTGATCTGCCCGATTCGACATGATCCCTGCAATCGCCTCAAACGCTTTTGCGATCTGCTCATCACCGGAGCTAATCCAGCCGTAACCACGCAAACGTTCCCCAGCAGGACGTATCTCTGAGAAGTCCAAGAGCAACTTCTCTGCTGGAAACTTACCAGCGATTAACTTACCGACCGCTTTCGCCCATGCCGTTGCCGAGTCACCTATTTTGATTGTCCACGTTAGCGTCTTCTTATCGAAGGTCTCTACATTGCCTGACTGACCCCCCTTACCGGTGCGTTGCGACCGAATCACCTGGACTTCCTTCAAGGGGATACGGAAGCCATTAAGCGTTCCCGTAATTGGACGGAATCCAACCCCACACCCTTGAAGAAGGAGCCAAAGAACATCGACCACATCGTAAACCGTCTCCACGTGCGTGTAGGAGCAGTTGAACATGCTCGACTCACGACGCTGACTTAGCTCTGTTCCACCCAACCAAAGAGTACGCCCAGCTGGTGCCATGCGCCGTCCGAAGATAAGCCCGCGAAGTTCTTTCAGCTCACCCACCTGTTTTTCGTTAAGCTTCTTTCCGCTAGCCCTCTCCCATAGCCAGTGTTGGTGACGGATAACACGATCCACCACCTGATCCCAAGTTTCGAGATGTGGCTCCCCATCTTTTACGGGTCGATGATAGGTGCGCAATGCGGTCGCTTGAGCTCTTGACGTGGGTTTGACCATTAGTGTCTTCCTTCCTG
>JBFIDQ010000097.1:0-9266 GCA_041603795.1 Chlamydiales bacterium | reverse complement strand
TTGGCGAACAACAATACAAGTCGTCCAAATCAAGGGCGGTGGCTATGAACGCTGCTGTTTAGGAACCGCCGTGGTACGGATCCGTATGCCCGGTGGTGTGGGGGGACGAGGGGCCGGGAGGCTCCTCTCCTACCCGATCCTAAGATTTATTGTACCCGCGGAGGCGGGTACCCGGAATGTCGCATTGAGGATCCAAGGCGCACGTTTCTAGTACCCGCCTCCGCGGGTACAATGGGTTTTTGGCCACGTACCCACGGCTGCACTTGCTCGCATTCGCGAGCTGCACTTGCCATGGGCTAAAATCTACCCGTCCGCATTCGCGGACTAAAGCCCCTTTAGCCTGATTCAATCAGCAGAGGGCTTGGAGGCTCAACCGTAGCCTGATGAAGCGTGGTACGCACCTTTCATAGGGTCCGTTGCTTCGTTGCGGCCGGAACGGCTTCATATGTTTGCTGGTCGAGATCAAGGAGAGCTCTCGTTAGGACTTCACTATTTTCGTTTGGTTCGCTGCTCGTCACCTGGATCGGCGTGCCGATGCCAACCGTGATGGTGGAAAAAGGTTTGGGAATAATCATTCGGTCCCACGTTTTAAGCTGCCAAAATCGACTTGCAGCGAAGGAAAAAGGGACGACAGGAGCGCAACTCGTTCTAGAGGTAAAGCCAATTCCTGGCTTTGCCTGGTAGCGTGGACCCTTCTCACCGTCGGCAGCGAGAATCACAACTTCATTACAGCTGAGCGCCTGAATCATTTTTTTTAACGCTACATGCTTGTTTTGCTGTGGCATCCGAATGACCCTAGTCTGCTGATTTGACTTGGCCAAACCTTCAATAATGTCACCTTCATGCCCTGAATTGATCACTGCCGTATAGGCATTTGGCGAAGCAAAGCGACGCAAAAATGGTTCTACAAGGGAGAGGCGGTTGTGCCACATGGTGAGGATGAACCGGCCACGTTTCGAGAGATCTCGAAAGCCTCCGTGGTCGATGAACTCAAATCGGCAAGTCGACAAGATGAGGTTGAGAACGCCGTGCAACAGGCGACCTCCAAAATAGCCCAAGAGTTTACGGCGTTGGCGATTGGGGTGTTTCAAGGACTAATGTCTCCACAATGGCCTGAGCGGCCTTTTGACTAGATCGCTCCCCTTTTATCTGATTGGCGTATTCCTCGCAATCAGCAAGCAGCTTTGAGCGCGCTTTTCCTTCGGGAAGGAGCTGAGAAAGTTTGGTGGTAATCGCTTGTGTATCTAGGGAGTAGTGCATGAATTCGGGAAAAATTTCGCGTTGCATGATGATGTTCACCATGCAGTAAAAGGGAAGTTTAAGTCGCAAAACGAAACGGGCAAAAAATAGGGAAAGGAGGGAGAGCTTGTAGACGACAAGGGTAGGAACCCTATGAAGAGCGAGCTCTCGCGTTACTGTACCGGAGGTGGCGAGAGCGGCGTGACTACTGGCCATAAGATCATAGGCTCGATTGGCAGGGATAAGCTCAGCCACCCGGCCCTTTAAGGTCCGTTGAATAAGGGGTCTGAGGCTTTCGTGAGCCAGCGATATGGCCAGCGGTAGGTCACTCTCCAATTTGTCCGTAACTTCAAGCATGATCGGCAGGTTGAGCTGGATCTCGGATGGGCGACTTCCAGGAAATAGGGCTAGGTAGCGCTCCTTTGCGAGAGGACAATGTTGGTGATCCGTCACCTTCTCCACTAGAGGATCGCCTACATAAACGACAGCTAGGTCCGTACCCGACCAAAGCTCGGCTTCGAAAGGGTAGAGGGTTAACAGTAAATCCGTGTGCTTTGCAAGGGTTTGAATACGTTTTTTTCCGTGCGCCCAAACTGTAGGCGCCACGTAGTGAATGATTTTGCCTTCGTAGCCGTGTTTGCGTAGGGCCTTGGCCAGGCGTAGATTGAACCCGGGGTAGTCGATGAGTACGACTCCATCGGGATTCTCCTGCAATATCGCGTTTCGCACGGTTTTGAAGTGACGATAGAGTCTGGGAAGGGCTTTGAATACGTCGATGAATCCCATGACCCGAAATTCTTCCATGGGGAGCAAGGGATGCAGGCCTGCTTCTCGCATGAGGGATCCGCCTACCCCCCAAACATCAAACTGCTTCCCAAGGGCTTGCAGCAAGGCGCCGCCAAGTAAATCACCACTCTGCTCACCAGCAAATACAAATAGGCTCTTGTTCATGCGCGTGACCCCTGAGCTAGGACGAGATTCCGAATATAGGGAATAATGGCAAAGCTCATGCCCATAATATTCACGGTGTCTTGTAGGCGAATGAAGTACGTGAGAGCGCAGGCTGATCCGATAAGGCTCATCCACCAAAAGGATGGACCAAGAGTGCTTTCTCCGACTTGTTCTGAGCGCCACCACTGTAGCCAAAATCGCGAGGAAAAAAGAAAGATGCCGGCTGATCCAAAGAGATGCCAGGCAAGGGAAAGTCTTTCACCGGGACCTTCAGTCCATGGCGCTGTGGGCGTACGAACCCAGTCAAAATAACCAAAGCAAACATAGCTCTGGAGCATAAACGCAAGGGTGGTGGTGACGGCGGCACCAATGAGTATAGTAAACACGCGCGAAATGGGACGTGGGTTCGACTTCATAAGGTCAAGATTGCGCCAGGCAATCGTTAGATTGCACGCTTGCGCTAAAGCAAGGGGGTATTGGATCTGTATTACACTATGCAAAAGCAAAAGGGCATTGCCGATGACCGAAAGGCGCCAGAAAAGAGGGGTTACAACGACTCGACCTTTGAGCTCGCTCTGGAGCCACTGCACGATAAAGCGTCCACTAAATGCGCCCGAGGCGATAAATCCCAGCGGGTAAAGGAGCTGGCGCAGGTCCATGGGCGCTACGCCTCTTCCTTGATTACGTAGTGAAGATGGCGGCGTCGCATCCACCAGACGGCAAACATGTCGATAAAAGGACTGATGGAGCGGTTGAAGAAGAAGTACTTGGTCTCCCCTTCAACACGAGGACGGTGTTTCACAGGAACGCTCGTCACGCGGAATCCTTCCAGCTTGAAGAGGGCGGGAAGGAAGCGATGCATGCCGTTGAAGAGCTTGATTTGCTCCAAGCAACTTTTGCGATAGATCTTTAGTGAGCAGCCGGTATCTGGTATGTCGTCACAACAAACCCGGGATCTGACAAAATTTGCGAGTTTGGAGATCCAACGCTTTGTCCATGGATCGCGGCGGTTGAGTCGGAGCCCACACACCAAATCTGCGTGCGGCAGGGCTTCTATCATGGAGGGTATGTCTGATGGATCATTTTGTCGGTCGCCGTCCAAGGTGATCACGAACGTCCCGCGGGCGGCTTTAAATCCGGCATCGAATCCACTTGTCTGCCCAAAGTTGCGATCAAAAGAGACCACGCGCAAGAAAGGTTTGGTGCCGGCTAGCGTTTCCAAAATTTCTGCGGTGCCGTCCGTAGATCCGTCGTCAATGTAGATCAACTCCCAAGGGGTTTTTAGGGAGTCCATGACGGGCTCCAACTCGGCTATGAGCGGCTCGATGTTGAGGGCCTCGTCCTTTACTGGAATGACTACTGAGTAGGTAATGTTCATGCGACTCTTTCCCTGAGTTGTTGCGCCATCCAGGCTGCCCCAGCTTGAAAAATTTCTGGGGGGGTGCCGTGGCCTTTGTGTCCAATGGATGGAAAAATGGTGAGTTCACAACTAGGAGAGCGCTTTCCGCTGCTGTACTGTGCTTCGGTCAGGCCCCGAATAAATGCATAGCATTGGTCCGTTCCAACTCGCGTATCCCGATTGCCGATGTAGAAGCGAACGGTAGTTGTGTGGAGCTCTCCAATTCGATTTTCTAGGTTGAGCGGACTTGTTGTCCCCTGAAAGTCGCTGTGGTGGGTGAGTTGGGTCAGTGGACTGAACCCGCAAACGTGGGTGACCCTGGAGTCAGCTGCGGCGAGGTGGGTCGCAATAAATGCGCCGCGGGAAAGGCCCGATGCGACGATCGGCCCTTCACTGAGCAAGTCGTTTGCGGTAAGTGCATCGATAGTGGTTCGAATGGTCTCGATGAATGGGGTGATGGGATCGCGTCCGGCTTTAAACTCCTCTGCCCAGTAGCCCATTGCCTTTGTTTTGTCGCGTCCCGCTTCGTGACCAGGAATGGTCAGTGAATAGACGCGGCAGGGAGTTTTCGGGAGGAAGGCGACGGCTTGATTGAATGGGTCAAGGGTTAGGCTCTCTTCTCCCGACAAGGCGAAATAAAAGATTCCGGGAAGCGGTCCAGCCTCAATAGGAGGTCCGGCAACAAAAATTTCTACCCCAGAATAATCTAAGGCAAAAATGGTCATGAGCCACCACTCGCATTTCTTGGGTTCCGCCGATTGCGTCTCGGACGTCGCCTAGGCTGGGATTCAGGAGTGTCCGGAATGAAGGGCTTCCACTTTTCGTAGACGGCTTTCATGTCAGGATCCAATTCTGCACGGACCTTAAGCAGCTCGCATGCGTAGATGAACTCTTTGCTCCGCGCCAGGCGATCAGGTCGAATACGCAACTCCGTTAGTGGAGTAAAGCGGTATTGCATGTGGAGAGCGATCTGCATCGAGGTTCGGATGCGACGAGGAATGTCGAAAAATGTGGAGGCGAGCACTCCGTGAAGAAGGGCCGCTGTGAGCTCCATCAGAAGCGAGATCTTTGGCTCCATTCCCGTTTTGACCACCTGCTCTTGAATCTCATGGTGGAGAATCGGAAAGATCAGGCAGTTGGCAAGAGTGGCACGGTTGAGGGGCTTGTCCTCTCGCTTATTGATGGTGTCCGCTGCCGCAAGATAGCGGTAGACCTCTTCACCGATAGGACTGTTCAGAACCGGCGTTAGCCAAGGAAAAAGCTGATGGAGCATGTTGTGTTCATGCATGAGGCGGAAAAATGGCTCGGCAGCACCCGATTCCAGCATGCGAAAGGTTTCTTCCAGCAGGCGCGCAGGCGAACTCTTGGAAAGCTCCCCGTGGCAATGCTCCAAACTTGCAAGTGTCGGTGGGTCAATGGCAAAGCCGTAGCGAGCAACAAACTTTAGCAGCCGCACCATTCGCACGGGGTCTTGCTGAAACCGAATCTCGGGTACGCCAATCGTGCGAAGAAGGTGATTTTCGATATCAGCAACTCCACCGACGTAATCGATGATGGTGTCATTGCTGGGATCGTAAAAGAGTCCGTTGATCGTAAAATCACGCCGAAGAACGTCCTCTTCAGGTGTCCCCCAGGTGTTGTCCCTGACAATTAATTCGCCTTCTTCGGAATCGCCTGAACGGAATGTCGAAACTTCCAAGATGTGACTGCCGTATCGAATGTGGGCGAGTCGAAAGCGACGGCCAATAAGGATACAGTTGCGCCTGAAGAGCCGCTTGATCTCTTCCGGTTCCGCCGATGTCGAAATGTCGAAATCTTTGGGTTGCGTTCCAGCTATGAGGTCGCGTACGCCACCACCAACAAGATAAGCGACAAAACCCGCGCTTTGCAGTGTGTCAATGACACGCAAAGCATCGTTGTTTGTCCTCTCGCGAGTGACGCCGTGTTTCTGAGCTGGGTAAATTATGGGTTCCACTGGGGATCGATGACCGATTTAGATCGCTCCGTATTAGGAGACTACATTACTTCAATGATCTTAAAATGTCAATTTGACATGATACGGGATAGGGTAACAGGGAATTTGGCTATGTGGGATAAAATTAAAAACAGATTTGTTCGGAAGATATCGGCCTTATTGTGCCTTTTTATCGGACTCCCTCTAGCACTCTGGTTGCTCCAGTGGCAGGGGGTGGTCGAATCGGCAAATGCGTTTCTCTACATGGGATTCGGACTGGCTGCAGGGTTGCTGCTGGTCTTTCGACGTCTCTCATTCCGACTGGGAATGCTGCTCGTTATCCTTTTTTCGGCGATGGCCATCTATCAGCCGCCTGGACTCAATGAGTTCGTGACGGGATTCAATTATCGTTTACGCGACTTCTTTTTTGTCGCTCGAGGTCCGCAAAAACCTACGGGTGAGGTGGTCATTGTCGACCTGGATAACAAAAGTTTGCAGGAGGTGGGGCAGTGGCCGTGGCCAAGAACGCAGCTGGCGACTTTGGTCGATAACCTCCTGGCGGACGGAGCTAAGGCAGTCGGATTCGATATTGTGTTTCCAGAAAGAGATCGCCTCTCCCTAGGAGATTGGGCGCAACGTATCGCGGCGCTGGGAATCGATCTGTCGCTGCCTGAGGTCGTTGGACCGGAGATCATTCGCTCAATTGTACTTCGCGAGTGGGGCCAGCAACTACAAAAGGACAATCCTGAATTCCTTCCTGAGAATGACGAAGGGGTGGTTGCTGAATATCTGCGACAGCAGGAGGTTATGCACAACGAGGTGGAGCAGCGATATGCGGATAGGATGCGAGCGGCGAGCCGTGAGTACACGCCGAAACCGTACCTGCAGCCGGAGGACCCTCTCCTTGATATGGCAAGGAAGTCACGTGAACTTTTCTATCTCAGTCCCACTTTCCAGGTGGTGCTCGATAATGATGCGGCTCTGGGAGAGGTGTTTAGAAGCGAACGGGTGGTGGCAGGTGGACTCTTCATCACGCCAACAAGCGCGGGAGCGCGGGTCACGCAGGTGACGGCGGAGGAGGCACGGAGCGAAAGCGAGGGAATGCTACTGAGTATGACGATCTCCGGAGTGGATGAGGTCTTCTGGGGCATGAGGCAGGCGGTGCAGCAGGTGATCAATGTCCCTCAAATTCAAACGAAGGCTCGCCACCAGGGAACATTTAACATTGTTCCGGACCGCTCTGGATCGGCACGCTACTACACGATGCTGATGCGAGCTCCTGTATATCAGGAGACGCTTACCCTTAAGGAGGAATTTGAGGATGCGGATGGGATGGCGCTGCTTGATCCGGATAACTACGAAACGAAAATCGTGACGCAATACTTTACTTACCCCAGCATTACACTAGAAATGCTTCGGGTGGCGGAGGAATTCGATCAGGTGGAGGCGACCTATCGCAAGGACTACAGCGGACTGCTTTTTAGTCAGTCTGAAGGGGAGGGGAGTCGATTTCTGCCTCTAGACTACAAGGCGGATCTCAATCTCAATTTCCGTGGGTATGGTGGGGCGTGGCAGCCGGAGTATGAGCTGGAAAAGGACTACTACTTTTCCTACGTGAGCATGGCAGATGCTGTGAAGGGGACGTTTCCAAAGGGTACTTTCAAGGATAAGTATGTCCTTATTGGATCTACGGATGCGACTCTATCGGATCTGGTGGGGAGTCCCTTTCGTCCGGCGTTCCCCGGACTTGAGGTCCACGCAACAATGCTCGACAATCTGGTAGCAGGCGATTACTTCCTAGAGGACGCGGAAACGACACATCTTTGGACGTTTCTTGGAATCCTTATTGGCGGAACCATTATGGTCGGTTTGATCGCTTACGACGGGCCGTGGGTGGGTGCGTCGCTCATGTTGGCCACGCTTACCGGACTCCCTCTTTTTAGCTACTATTGCTTTACGGAGCATCATCTCATCATTGATGTGGTCTACCCGTGGCTAAGTCTCGCCATCCTGGCGATCGCGGTGATCCTTGTAAACTACTTCGTAGAGGGACGCGAAAAGCGGTTTTTATCGGGACAATTTGCCAAAATGGTGTCGCCTGAGGTGCTGCAAAAGATTCAAGAGGATCCATCTGCTACGTCGCTAAAGGGACAAAAAGCGGAGATCAGTGTCCTCTTTTCTGATGTTCAGGGATTCACAAATATCTCGGAGGCCCTGGATCCGGCGCGGCTGGTCGATCTCCTCAATGATTACCTCACGCCAATGGCGGATATTATCCTGGATCTTCGTGGCTTTATCGATAAGTTCATGGGCGACGCTATTATGGCGGTATGGGGGGTGCCTTTTCCCGAGGATGATCACGCATTTCTGGCCTGTAAGGCTGCTCTCGACCAGCAAAAGAGGCTGGCGGAATTGCGACCCATCCTGAAAGAGGAATATGGAGTCGATATCTTCATTCGAGTCGGCGTCTCCACAGGAAGCGCTTCGGCAGCGATGATGGGATCGGAATCGCGCAAGAGCTTTACGGTGATGGGTGATGTCGTGAACCTAGGTGCTCGCCTGGAGCCTGCGTGTAAGGACTACGGAGTCTACATTCTGATCTGCGAAAAGACGTACCTCGCAGCAAAAGAACACATCCATGCGCGCTGTATCGATAAATTGGTCGTTAAGGGAAAAAGTGTGCCGATACCTGTCTATGAGCTGATGGGAATGAAAGGCGATCTAGAGGAGAATGTAACCCAAAAGATCGAACTCTTCGAAAAGGCGCTCCATACGCACTGGGAACGCAACTGGGATGATGCGCTAGCAACTCTACGGGATCTCGATGAGATCGCTCCAGAAGATGGCCCCTCCCACACGCTAGCTGCCAGGATTGAGGGGTATAAGGAAACTCCGCCTGCCACGTCGTGGCAAGGGGAGTTTGTTAAAACGACTAAATAGAGATAGGCTCTTGGAAGTCTTCAAGCGCTCTTGCTTCTTGGGGTACGCTTGCTTTGAAAGCGCTGCCGAGAAGCCACCCAAATGAAGTGAGGAAGCTAGCTGCGTGTGCCCTATTTGGTCCCCGACGAATTGCATCCCGACCGGTTGCTCCAATGGCCATTGTGGCCTCAAAATTAGTCTTTCCCATCATTGAAGCTAATGCTTGGGCGCAAGCGGCACGTACGCGCTGTGGGGTAACGTAGTTCGTTAGGGTAGTGGCTTGGTTTTTTAGCCATTGGATCTGGGACTCTCTGCCAATATGTTCGTTAACCTTTTCCTTGAGTTGGTCTAGGTGAGCTAGCGCTTCGCGATTATTCAAACCCTGTTTCACTTCGTAGATGCTCTGATGAGCAATATCTACATTGGTTGACCCGTCTTTAAGCATGCAGTCGAAATAAACATGCTCACAAGCTTGTTCATAGGAGGCTTTCAAAAAAATTACTCCGGCAACTAGTTGAATAGCCCTTGTCACTCGATTCACAAAGCTCACTCGGTAGATTCGACCATCGTTGTCAACGACGAGCAGCTCCTTTCGAATGCCGAAAAAGCGAGATCCATCAAGTTCGTTCAATATTTTTACATTTGCAATTGAAATATCTATATTCTCAACTTTCACAAAAAAAGTTCTTGCCAAGGTTTAGGGGCGAAGTCCCGGCAGATGTTAGCCTAGGGCGTGAGCCCTAGGTGGCTGTAAATAAAGGAATTAGCCCCAAAGGGGCGGCACCAAAACGTGGCCTGCGTATG
>JBFIDQ010000096.1:0-9288 GCA_041603795.1 Chlamydiales bacterium | reverse complement strand
GGAGCAGATGGATATCCTTGCTCTGCACCTCATCGACTCCGTTCTTATGGAGACGGACGCTTCGCCACTAAAGAAAGCGCTATTACGCTCGGGACTCTGCAAACAAGCGATGAGCTTTATCGACAGCGACAATAGCGAGGTGCCTTTCGTCCTCCTTCTTAAGGGATGTGGAGAGGGTAGCGCTGCTGGACTCGAGAAACTCATCAGAAAAACACTGGAGCAGGTGGTCGCAGATGGAATCCCTGACGATCAAATTGAAAGCGCGCTCCACCAACTGCAGCTGCAGAGAAGCGAAATTTCAGGTGACAGCTATCCCTTTGGGCTCATCCTATTTATGCGATCGGCTCTTCTTAGCCAACACGGAGTTGCTCCGGAAAAAGGGCTTGCCATCACCACCCTCTTCCAGGAATTGAGCGAGCAACTAAAGAACCCCACCTACCTCACCGGTCTCATTCGCACCCACATCCTCGATAACCCCCATCTGGTGAGGGTCGAGATGCAAGCGGACCCTGATCTGGCAAAAAAAGAGGCTCAGGAGGAGCGGGCGAAGCTCGACGCCATTCGGGCCTCCCTTAGCGACGAGCAGATCGAGCGCTTGGTCCAAGAGGCGAAGGAGCTGGAAACCTTCCAAGAGGAGCAAGAAGAGCTCGATATCAACGTGCTCCCAAAAGTCACTCTGGCTGATGTACCCCCACAGGTCAGGGACTACCCGCTGACCCAAGAAACAGTAGGCAACACGGAACTCTTTCACCACGACACCTTCACGAATCACATTGCCTACATCGACCTGGCATTTGACCTCTCATCGATTGACGAGGCCGATCTGCCCCTATCGCGCCTGTTCTCAAGCTTCCTGACGCAAGTTGGATCAGGCGGACGCACTTACGCGGAGAACCTCGATTACATTCAGGCCCACACAGGTGGCATCGGAGCCTCGGCCTCACTGCACTCACAAGTGGGAGATCCGGACGCCTATCGTCCAAGTTTCCAGATTCGAGGAAAGGCCCTGCGCCACAAGCTCGATAAGCTCTGTCCACTTCTGCTGGACACCCTTACCTCAGCGGATTTCAGTGACCAAGAGCGCATCGCTGAGCTTCTAAGCAAGCATTGGTCAAGGCTCCAAAGCTCACTCGCCTCCTCGGCAATGCGGTATGCCGCAGGGCAAGCCTCAAGTGGCCTCTCGGTGGGCTCATGGATTGGACATCTCTGGTCGGGCTTAGGGTATTACAAGGCAGTTCAAAAAATAGTGGAGCGCTTTGAAAAGGAACCCGAGTGGCTCATCGGCGAATTGAAAAGGATTCAAAAGAATCTGCTGCAGGTAAGCAAGCCTCACTTGATTCTCTCATCGGATCGCGAAACACGTGACGAGCTCGTTGCCAACAATTTCTTTGGACTAGCGAATCTCTCCACCACCTTGGGTTCACAGTGGACCCCATCCATGAAGGTTCCAAAGACCCGTTCTGAGGGATGCCTCATTGCCTCACCGGTCGCGTTCACTGCCAAGGCGCTACGAACCGTCCCTTATGAACACAAGGATAGTGCAGCGTTGGGCATCGCTTCCTTCATTGCGGACAACAAAACACTGCATCAGAAAATTCGCGAGCAAGGTGGCGCCTACGGCGGGGGGTCGAGTGCAAGCATGCTAAGCGGAACATTTTCCTTCCACGCTTACCGTGATCCGCACCTTGTGAGCACGGTTGAGGCGTTTGACTCAAGCGTACGAGGTATTGCGGCTGGAGATTTCGACGAAGTCGATTTGGAAGAGGCAAAATTAGAGATGATCCAGAAAATGGACTCCCCTATGTCCCCTGGCAGCCGCGCCATTTCAACGTACTGTTGGGAAAGAGAGGGGCGCACCCAAGAGGCTCGCCAAGCACAACGGCAGAGGATTCTTGGAGCGACAAAGGATGAGGTGATGCAGGCAGTAACTGAACACATTCTTCCAAAGCTAGAGAGCGCACCACTTGTTACGTTGACCGGACGTGAACTCCTCGACCGTGAAAACGCAGAGTGGGTCAGCCGAGGCGGCGTACCGCTTCCGGTACGAGAGATCTAATACGCTATGCCTACTCTGTTTAAGGTAGTATTACTCGCGTGCCTATGGGGTCCCTCCTACCTATTCATCAAGCTAGCAGTAGGCGAGATTCCACCTGTCACCATGCAAGTGGGACGCGTTGGTATTGCAGCGCTCTTGATGCTCGTTATCGTCGCGATAAAAGGGACCACGTTTCCACGAGACCTACGAATATGGTCGCGACTCCTGGTGATGAGCATGCTCAGTGTGGCCATTCCGTTTACCCTAATTGCGTATGGCGAGCAGTACGTAGAAAGTTCGATGGCGGCCATCATCCAGGGAGTAACACCCGGTTTTACGGCCATCACGGCCCACTACTTCCTACATGATGAAAAGCTTACATGGCAAAAAGTCTGGGGCATCGCCATAGGGCTCTCCGGATTCCTTTTTCTGCTTGTGCCGACGTTAACCGACCTAAGTGTCGACAGCGATACGATTGGGCTCTTCAGCATCTTCATTGCCTGCGCCTCCTATGGCGGAGCTATGGTATTCGCCCGCAAATACTTGAGAGGACTACCTCCACTTGTAGCACCAACCGGTCAGTTGCTCCTTGCAACGAGCTACCTCATTCCGCTTGCTCTCTTCCTAGAGAATCCACTAGCACTACCTGCACTCTCCTGGCTTGCAATCGGTTCCGTTCTTTTTCTTGCGATTATGGGAACAGCTGCAGCATTTGTGCTTTACTACCACATCATTGAAACAGCAGGAGCAACGGCCACCTCCAGCGTCGCCTACCTCCTTCCCGTGATCGGCACTCTCCTTGGAGTAGCGATCCGCGGAGAAATCATAGGCGCCACCGGGTGGCTCGCCATGGGAGTGATCCTTTTTGGAATGTATCTCATCAATCGCGACTAAAGCACTATACTCCTAGATGCCGGGTGTGGTAAGTAGAAGGGGAAGGAACGCCACCCCCCCCGGCCCGCCGTGTTTTCGAGCTTATTATTTCTTATTCTTACTCTGCTAATCGTCAATTTAGCACCGGAAGCGCAAACCACCGCCTATTCGGGGAGTCCCGGTGAGGCTCTGCTTAGTGGATTGCTTCTATTTGCCTTGGTTTTGGGGGTCATTGTCCTGCAGAACTGGCTCTTCCTCAATCGAGGCAGGCGCCTCAAGGGAAGCCTGCTTCTCCTAGCAAACATGCAGCTCCTTGCTTTCTTTGCGTGCTTTCATTTTCTACTTGTGGCGCACCGCGCCTATGTCGATGTGAATAATCCGACTGCCTTCAATACAATTCTCTCTGTCGTCTCTTTGGGACTCTACTTCATCGGATTGGGTGTTTTTCATTATTCTGCTCACCGCCCACTTACCACCTCAGTTCTCCCTGTCGGCCGTTGGGAGTTCACTCAGATGCAGCTTCGCTTTCTGCTTCCCTTTACCATTCCTTTTGTCGCCTTCGAACTACTCTTTGATTTTCTTGAGATCATCCCCTCAGAAACCGTCTCCAAGGCTCTTCGTGGAGAGGGAGACCCGACTGTTCAGTGGATTCTTCTCGGAACCATTCTTATCTCATTTGTTGGCAGCATGCTGCTGTTTCTCCCTCCCCTTATTCAGCGATTTTGGGGATGTGAATTACTGGAGGAGTCGTCTCTAAAGCATCGACTCGACGAGGTGTGCAAGCGTGCCGGATTCAGACATGGTGGACTCAAAATCTGGACGGTGATGAATCACAGCGTGACGGCGGCCATCATTGGCGTTCTTCCTCGCTTTCGGTATGTCATGTTTACCGAGGGGCTCCTCCGTCAGATGCCACCCGAGCAAATCGAGGCGATCCTTGCTCACGAGATTGGTCATAGTCAGCGCAAACACCTTCTCATCTACCCGTTCGTCATCATGGGAATGGTCGTGGTATCCACGCTCTTTGCGCTCATTTTTGGCGACACCCTATTCGAGTTTGTTTCACTACGACGACTGAGCGACCCGGGAAACCTGTGGGGCGGCATTGCTCCGATGATCCTATTCCTGCCGCTTGCCATCATTGCTGTGGTGTACTTCCGTCTCGTCTTCGGATTTTTCTCACGCAACTTTGAGAGGCAGGCTGATCTCCATGTTTTCGATTTGCATGTGCATCCTGAGCATCTGATTGGCGCGCTCCACGGAGTAGCTGTCGCCACGGGAGGCACTCACAAGCTTCCCAATTGGCATCACTACAGCATCCAGCAGCGCATCGATTTCCTCGAGGCCTGTTTGGAGAGCCCCACCAAAGTGGAGCGGCACCACAGGCGTGTCCGCTCTATCGTAAAAATGTATTTTACACTACTCATACTCACCTCGGCGCTCCTAATCACGGCACACTTTCCCACCATGCCCACCTACCACTGGTTTCGCTCAATTAGCGAGAGCATTCAGGAGAAGGCGAACGGTACGACGCGCATGGTCGCTGTCGATCGCTTCATTGCCGAGCACGAATTGCCGGGCAATCATGCGACCCTTTCCCGCGTGATCGAAAGGAACCTACGGGACTACTCGACGAGCTCGATTCCAGGCGTCCTTGAGTTCTACAGCGCTCAAGATCTCACCAACGAGGTCGAAACGGTCGCAAGCCTGCAGCTCATGAAGGCGGCGTGGCAGCGATTCGATTTTAATGGAAAAGACCCAAGCGTGATGGTCGACTTTGAAAATGCTACGCGACAGATCATCACTCAGGCCCTCAAACGCGAGGAGGGCTACGCCCACATCGAGGGCCTTCTCTCCGCTATGAGAATAGCACAGAAACAACATGAATCCCCACCAGCCCATGATCGACCGTCTTTTTAAGCCCGTAGATGGTGCATCCCTTGCGTTCTTCCGAATCTGGTACGGCATCATCATGTTTGTTGAATGCTACCGCTATCTATCCAAGGGTTGGATTGAACGCTACTACATCAACCCAAGCTTTCACTTTACCTACTGGGGATTCGATTGGATTACTCCGTGGCCAGGGGAGTGGATGTACACCCATTTCTATGTGATGGGTCTACTTAGTATATGCGTAGCGCTTGGGCTCTTCTATCGTGTGAGCGCTTCTCTACTTTTTCTTTCTTTCACCTACGTGTTTCTTCTGGAAAAGGCCAACTACCTCAATCACTTCTATCTCATCAGCTTGATTGCCTTCCTAATGATCTTCGTGCCTGCTCACCGCACTTGGTCAATTGACGCGTGGAGAACCCCAAAAGACAAAAGAAAAAGCACGCCCACCTGGGCATTGTGGCTAATGCGATTTCAGATGGGTGTCCCCTACTTTTTTGGCGGAATCGCCAAGCTGAATCCCGACTGGCTTCGCGGCGTGCCACTAGGGAGGTGGCTGCAGAACAGAGCGGACATGCCGCTGGTCGGGACTTTTTTTCAACAGGAGTGGTGTGGGTTGTTCATGTCCTATTCCGGACTCCTACTCGACCTACTCATCGTGCCCCTTTTGCTCTATCGACCCACGCGACTATTTGCTTTTTGTTGCGGCGCCGCCTTCCACCTGATGAACCATAGTATCTTTTCTATCGGAGTATTTCCTTGGTTCATGATGGGTGCAACCACCTTGTTCTTCGACCCCGACTGGCCACGGTTCGGTCGAAAAGAAGAATCTACGAATTGGCCTCAGCTTCCGCAAAAGAGAGCGCTCGTTACGTGCAGCCTTATCCTATGGGTCACCTGGCAAAGCTTATTCCCCCTTCGCCATCACCTCTACCCCAGCTACGTGAGCTGGTCCGAGGAAGGCCACAACTACTCGTGGCACATGAAGCTGCGAAGCAAATCGGGAAAGATCCTCTTTTGGGTCGAAGACCCACCAAGCAACACAAAATGGCAAGTACGCCCTCGCTTCCTTTCGGCACGTCAGGAGCGTAAAATGAAAACGCGACCCGATCTAATTCTACAGATGGCGCACCACCTTCGCGACGAGTGGGTTGCAAAGGGCTATCCAAATGTAGAAGTGTATGTGGAATCGACAGCGCGGCTCAACGACCACGACAAGCAGGTCCTGATTGACCCACTCACCAACCTGGCCGAACAGCCGCGTAATATTTGGCCGGCCTCATGGATCACAGAGTTTAAGGGGGAGGCTCGTTAGAGCTTAGAAGCAAAAAGACCGCTGCAATTTACGAAGAAATGCAGCGGTACTCAAATTTGGCTAGGCTGGGACGTCACTAGGTTCGTCAGCTGGAATAACCAACTGAGCAACGCAGTGGCCAGTCAGTCCACCTAAAGCGGCTCCTGAGACAGCAAATAGACCAAGCCAAGCGACAGATTTTATGTTTATAATCACAATCTTGCCATGTGTGCTAAGAAAGCCTGCACTCTCACCTGAAAAATAGTTAAAAGCTCTGGGCATAGTTACTATATATGCAGCAACATTCCCAAGCGAGACGGCAGTCGAACTTTTTGTTGACACATAAACAATCCTGGCAAACGCCACGCCCGCAACTGTCGCAACCAGCACTGCAAGTGGCACAGCTTTGCCGTAGCGATTTATAGTAAAAATAGCGCCAGACACGACACCCAATAGCATTCCAGCGCTAACGCCTACAGTAGTTGCAGCCTGAATCGTTTCTTCTCTTATAGTCATAACAATAACCTTTTTTGTTGATTTAAAAAATATGCGTCTAGAATAACATTCAAATATTAAGATTAAATAAAGACCTGACACCAAGGCAAGAAAAAAAGAAATTATGTGAACTCCATCTCCCTACCAAGAAATTGAGAAGATCCGTGAGGAACAGGCCCTCACGGATCGCTAATGCCTAAATGAAAACCAAAGCCTTAAGCTTTGAGAACTTCACCGTTGCGGCCCGCGGCCAAGCCAGCTTGATAAGCTGTTTTAACAGAAGAGGCAGGCGCCATGAAAAAGAGCTCACCTGCTTTATCCCAAAGGCCGGGCATCGGTTGCACGCGATGCAATGCACGTAGTGCTAGCCCGCCAAGAATGCCAATACCGACTCCAACCAGAAGGCTGCCGCCTGTGCCGTTCATCCAATTCCAGCTACGGGTTGATGAGGTTACAAAGCGAACAGAATCCTTAGCAATACTTACAGCACTGGTAGGATTTAGTGCCGCGGAGCAAAACGTTCTAAGCGCTACGAGAACGACAGTCGCTGCCGACGCCGCGCCATGCGCCGCGTACGTAAATGGCAGCACGCGTAGCCCCAGCCAAAGCGCGCTTTTAAGAGGGTGATTGGCAACATCCTTAACGTCATTTCCAAGACTTTGGGCAGCAGTTTGAGCTGGTAAATGGCCTTCGTTTACAGGTCCAGACATAAAAAATCCCTTGGTAAAAAATTTAAAAAATAACACTTCATCATTGAAGTATCGCCAGGCATGCTATCGAAGCATTAAAATAAGCTCAATATTTAAAAAACAAACTCGTCAATTCTCCATCTCCACCTCATGAATTAGAAAAACAATTAGCCATTTAGTCATTCCTGTGCTATACTACTGCCCATCTTGGCGCACTTTCGGTCTGCGCCTTACCTTTCGTGGTCAACACCTTATGGTCTACCTCGACGCAAACCCTGTCTTGTCTGGACCGATCACAAGCGCAAGCTTCGTGCAGGCTAACTTTGGAGAAAAATAATGTCCTTTGATCTACTTGGCCTTTTGGCCGAACTCGTACGTGCTGTTGCCGAACAAGGTTACAGTGAACCCACCCCCATTCAACAGCAAGCCATTCCATTGGTCCTAAAGGGACACGATATAATGGGTGGTGCGCAGACGGGTACCGGTAAAACCGCCGGATTTACTCTTCCATTGCTACATTTACTACATACCCGACCAAAACCAGCTCGCGGCAAAGGCCCACCTCCTGTGCGCTCTTTGATCCTTACCCCGACACGTGAACTTGCTGCTCAAATCAATGAGAGCGTCGAGACATACGGAAAATACCTATCGCTGACCTCCACCGTAATTTTCGGAGGCGTCAATATCGGCCCTCAGATCTCCAGACTGCGTCGCGGTGTGGATATTTTGGTTGCCACCCCTGGCCGCCTTTTGGATCACGTAAGCCAAGGCACAGTAGACCTTTCACAGGTCGAAATCCTTGTCTTGGACGAAGCTGACCGCATGCTTGACATGGGCTTTATTCACGATATCCGCAAGGTGCTCAAACTGCTTCCTAAAAACCGACAGAATCTTCTGTTTTCGGCAACGTTCTCTAGTGACATCAAAAAGCTTGCCGATGGAATCCTTACGGCACCAAAATTGATCGAAGTGGCCCGTCGGAACACCGCATCTGAGTGCGTCGAACAAATGATTCACCCGGTCGACCGCGAGCGCAAGCGCGAGCTGCTATCGCACCTCATAGGGACACAAAACTGGCAACAGGTTCTGGTCTTCACGCGCACCAAGCACGGCGCCAACCGCCTAGCCAAGCAGCTAGAGACTGACGGAATCGGCTCAGCCGCCATTCACGGCAATAAGAGTCAGGCCGCCCGCACCCTAGCCCTAGCGAATTTCAAGAACGGTAAAGTGCGCGTTTTGGTTGCCACGGATATCGCCGCTCGTGGATTGGACATTGATCAGCTGCCTCACGTCGTTAATTTCGAGTTGCCGAATGTTCCAGAGGACTACGTACACCGTATAGGTCGGACCGGTCGTGCCGGCAACGAAGGCCAAGCGATGTCGCTTGTCTGCGTTGACGAGCACAAGCTTTTGCGTGATATCGAGCGACTTCTCAAGCGTGACCTGCCGAAGACGGTGATTTCGGGTTACGAACCGGACCCCTCCATCAAAGCAGAGCCGATCCTACGTGGACGCAACTCAAGCGGAGGCAAGGCACGCCCCTCAAACGGCGGCGCACGTCCACCTCGCAGCAAGACAAGCTTCTCTAGCAAGCCCGGCAGCCAACAGAGCCGACACAGAAGAAGCAATTCTAGGTAATACGAAGCGACCCCAAAGGTGTCAGGTTAAATTCTTAACCTGACACCTGCCGAGTGCATGCGAGACAGCTCACAGCTAATTCCCAGGAGCAAGACTCCAGTAGAAGTTGGCCTAATGGCGCAAGCCTTGTCATCACCCAAAAATTGCAAAAATTTCATTCCATGCAAAAAGTGCGGTAGCCCGCGAAGAGGCTGGGTAGATTTTAGCCCATGGCAAGTGCTGCTCCCGGATGCGAGTGCGCGCAGCCGTGGGCCTGGTCAAAAAAAACCAAGCGCACCCTTGAAAAGCACCCTTTTACGCATAAGTTTTTGTGGCGGAAGTATGCGGTTTGTGCAGTGCGGGTTTTTTGCTGCGGCAGCAGCAACGGCATTTAG
>JBFIDQ010000095.1:0-9335 GCA_041603795.1 Chlamydiales bacterium | reverse complement strand
GTCTTACATTCAGTTTGCGGTAGCGATTCTAGCCGCCCCACCAAAAGATAAATAATCGTTTCATTGCGATTGCCCTGCGGCAGAGCGTTAGCCCTTTGCCCGCTTGCGAGGGATTCCTAGCCTTATGGTGGAGAGTTTCTGTTGAAAGAGCCCTTTGCTCATCTTGGCAAGTCCCTCCGCAAATTTCTTGTCGCCCATCTTCTCTTTGGTTGACTCGATTGCTTCGACGGTGCTTACCATGCGCTCAAATCTGTCCGGTGAGACACTACGCTCTCGAATGAGCAGGGCCGGTGCAAACAGTGTGACATCGAGGAACTCGAGGTCCTCTTTGCTAAATGCATGATCGGTGACGAGACACATGAATGCATATAACTGAGCACTCGCGCACGCTCCCTTGTCAATTGCATCTTTGCAAGTGAGACTAAAAGTATTGGGATTGACCACATCTATGATTTTGACCTGTAGAAAGAGGTAGAGGATTTCAATGAAGTCCTGTCTCTCCCGCCGGCTCAACTCAGCACGCCCTTCAAAGAAGAAAGAGTGAATGCCTTCTAGCAACTCATCGAGGAAACTTCCGAGGATCTTAGCTTGGATTTTTTTCGGAAAGTGGAATCCCGATCCCTCGCTGCCGACGTGTTCCTGGAGCTGGGTCAAGAAGGTCTTTGCTTCGCTGTGTTTCGCATATGGCGGTGCCTGGTGATAAAAATCGGTATCCTTTGGAAGGGTTACGACCACCAGTTCCTTGCTGAAGGGGTTGGCTGACTGTAACTTTTCAAGAGCCTCGGACCTTGCATGTCCGTGCCAGGAAGTGCGATCTTGCAGATTAAGGAGGAGGTGACACTGTTTCACCTTTCGCTCTCCATAGGAGCGAATCATCCCCTTGAATTCCGGAGAGATACCAGCCTTTTCTACGGTGCTCTGAATGGTAGGAGAGGGCATCCTTAGGTGCACGCACTTGCTGTGGTTCATATGCAACTCGAAGAGCTGATTTGGTAGATTATCCTGGATAAGCGGATCAAATTGACGACTACGCCGTCTACGTTCTAGCGAAGTCAGAATTCTGTTGATTGGTCCATTTGGGTGTCGCGCAACAACAGTGCGAAACGCTGCCTCGTGGTTTCGTAAGGTGCTGGAAAGTTTTTTGGATTTTGTCTTCTTGTTCAACTCTGTGCGCAGCAGAATTTGTAGCACAGCATCCATTTCGCGAAGGCCTTGTACTCGCGTAAACATAACGCGGCAGAGGGCATGGCTGAGGGAAATCAACGCTTCATCCACATGTGCCGTTCTTTTCGACTTGTACACCAGTAGTCTTTGGTATTCCGGCGAGAGCAAAGCTTCTCGTAGGTACACTTGGAAGTCGTATAGGTATTTTTTGCAGTTTTTTGTTGGGTGTTGACGTAGTAGGATTTTCGGATTGGCTGCAAGCATTAGCGCCATGCACGCCTGGTTGAGAAGGGAGGTGAGTTTACGCTCGCGAAACTTCATAGCTATTTGATAAAAGGCTTCGATTTCTGTATGAGCCGACTCCATTATGTTCAACGCGGTAACATGATACCCTTTGTCCTCCCAAATAGGAGTTTTTGAGAGAGCATCTTCCCCTGTCGGGTGTCCGAAACGTTCGCCGAAGTCAGATACCAGCTTCATGTTGCGCAGCAAGCGCTCGTCAAAAAAACGAACACCTTCATCTTTGCGGAGGTAAAACAGCTCGTAATCGGTATCGCGCTTTACGGCGTCCATATCTACATAGGTAAATTTCGGGCCGGTATCTCTCTTTTTCTTTTTGCGTAGTTTCTCCACTCCTTTTTCACTAATAGGAACGATGCGCTCTTTAAAAAGTTTGTTGATGTCTTTTCGTTCGTCGCCCTCTTGCGCAATCTTATTTAGGTAGAAGTTTTGGAGCTGTTGGAATTCACGTACCTTTCGTACTGATCCCACTTTGTGTTGCTTGAACAAACCTGTGTATCTATCGAGTTTCTTGGCAGCTTCTCCAACGAGAACCATGATGTTTTTGATCCCCTCGAGGCTTTCGAGGTCTTGTGACCCTCCCTCGACGTACTCGCGGCGATAGAAACGGCGGATGTAGTTTAGGACCGTGCGGAAGGTGTCTCGGACAGCTCGCACTGTTGTGGGGATATCTCCTTCCATCATCCAATGGACCGTTTTGTATCCAACTTCTTGGTCTTGAATGACCAATTTGTGCTTCTTGGTCACTCCGATATCTGTCTCGAAATCAAGATCCGCAATTGAGGAGAGTGTTTCCACAGCTTCCACAATGTCCATGTCAATTTCTTTATCTAAGTTCTTTTTGGCCATTTTCGACGTCCTTTATACTATCAACTTCTATATATAACTATAATAATACACTTTAGTATTAATTATCAAAATTTTATTTAACAAGTGCAGTTTGAGCTAAATCATTTGAATCGTTAGGTTCCTGATCATGAAGTACATAAGCTGCGCAATTTTTTTTCTGAGTTTGACGGGTTGTCGATCGGTAGTAGAGGTCCCTTTAACGGATCATCTAACTCTAGTGGTGAAGGAGCTGGGCGCAACCGACACCTCGTTTCGTGCCCTTCTTGGCTTTAGGGAGACCACAGACTACGAGGAGATCATCCAAGAGGTCGAGATCAAGAACAAAGATGGGGTGCAGCTGCGCCTGGTAGAGAGCTTCGATACGACGTGGTGGGAGGTCCCCCTAGATCTGCGGGATGACGGGGTACAGGCTACGGTAACGGACCACCACTGGTCAGCTGTGGCGTCTGGGTGGGAGCATCGCGATTGCCGCTTCTACGCGGGTCGAGTGATGGGAGCCGATAAGGATTCCGTAGGCTTTGCGATGCTGCCGCAAAACATGGATGGCTCGGTGGTGACAAGTATCTCGGATAAGGTCAATCAACGCTATCGTCGCCGCCAAAAGATCAAGGGGCGCGTGATGGAAAGGCATCCCGAGACGGGTCACTATTGGATCGATTGGATACCTGGCCAGATTACCATTAGCAGTCGGCTCGGCAGCGTGATTCACGAAAAGGGAAAGAACCGATTTGTGCCGAATACTGAATTGCTAGGCGACCGCAAGCAGCGGAACCGCTGGCGGTCGCTTCGTATGGGCGGGCGTTACTCGTGAGTTGGATGATGAGCCATCTTCTTGAGCTTATCGTTGATCGCCAGGCAAATGACTGCAAGTACTACGAGCATCGTCGCAAGGCCACCAAAAATCACCTGCTCTCCTAACGTATCGACCAGTGAACCAAGGCGCCCCGCAAGAAACGCGCCAATCCCAGTCCCAGCAAGCATAAGTCCCATCATCCTAGAGATGTAGTGCGAAGGAGCCAGTGTCGACACTGCCGCCCAGGTGATTGGAATGAAGCAAAGTTCTCCCAGTACAAGAATGAACTTGTTGAGAATAATCCATCCCCAGCTTGGGTGAACCTGCTGGCTCATCCAATGCAGCACGACGAATGAGAGGGCAGAGAGGAGGCAACCGATGGCTAATTTGGCACCGATAAAGGGGTCCCTTTCCTTCTCGCCTAGCTTCTTCCAAAGAACTCCCAAAATGGGAGCGAAGAAAATGATGAAGAGGGAGTCCACGTAGACAAGCCACGGTGTTGGAATGGTGAAGCTACCAATAGACCGATCAACCCGTTCGTTGATGAACAAAGCAACCAGACCGCCGATCTGCTCAAAGGCAACCATAAAAAGAATCGTAACCAAAAAGAGAAAAACAAGGATCGCGAGTCGACTTTTGTCCTGTGCCGTTAGCGGAGGAAATTCTTTGGGCTCTGCCCGGTTCGGTTTCAGACCATGATCGCCAAGGAAGCGATCTTTTCCCCACCAAAAAATCAGAAGTGAGATGACCATTCCCACCCCAGCGGAGGCAAAGGCGCAATCGAACCCGTAGGTGGTATAAAGTGAGCCGGCTACCAAACCGGAAAGCGCAGCACCAAGATTGATTCCAGTATAGAAAATTGAGTAGGCAAAATCCCGCTCACTCTCTTCTCTGTCTTCGTAGAGCTGTCCGAGAATCGACGTCATACAAGGCTTAAAGAAGCCATTTCCGATGATGATGAGCACGAGGGCTGTATAGAAGAGAGGGAGGTCGTTAAAGGCCATCAGGAAGTGGCCCACACACATGGCAAATGCACCGATCATGGTGGCGCGTCGTTGACCCAAAAAGGTGTCGGAAAGGTAGCCGCCAAAGATTGGCGCGATATAGGTGGCACCCACGTACAGAGCATAGAGTTCCAGGGCCTCAGCCTTTGTCCAACCTAAACCTCCATCAAAGACTCTAGCAGTCATGTAAAGAACGAGAAGCGCTCTCATCGCGTAGTAGCTAAAGCGCTCCCACATCTCGGTACTGAATAGTAGGGCTAGGCCTTTCTTGTGAGCGGATAATGACATATCGAAAAATGGGTTGCGTAGTATTGGGTAACATTACGCTTAAGCAAAATAAAAGGAAAGAGGGCTAAACACTTGCTAGATACAGCCAGAGGTCAAAAACGCGTTCAAATCGACTTGTTTCAGTAAAAGAGGCATCCTGTTCCCCTTGCTTTAGGGTCGCATGAAACTTCACGATTGCGTGGTCGCCATCAGTTACATGCTCGAGGATAGCGAGACCGTCAAATGATGTGTTTTCGCTAAATTCCTTAATGGATGCGATGCTTTGTTGCACGGAATTTTTTTGGTGCGTTGTTGTGAGAATGTAGTCGGCTTCTCCAAGGGCGTACGCGGCATAGCGTGATCGCATAAGTGCCTCGGCAGTGGGTGCTGGGGTCCCTTGGTGGTAGGGCTGGCAGCAGTTTTTGTACTTCTTTCCGCTATGACAGGGGCACTTCATGATTCTTGCACTGGCGCTAAGCATTCAGGGGTGTCGTTGGCGACGTTGTTTACCACGTCGCTGATGAGAAAGCGGACCATCCCGTTGGAGGGGTAGGGACCTAGCATGTCGTCAAATTCTTTTACCTCTGGATCCAGCCAGCGCTCTTCATCTGCGCGTCGTAGAATCACCGGCATGCGCTCATGTACAGGCCCCACTACCCGATTGGCTGTGGTGGTAAGAATGGTAAAGGTGTCGAGCTCGCGCCACGTGGTCCATATTCCAGCGAAGGCAAAGGGCTCTCCAGTTTCCATCTCAAAACGGTACGGAATTTTCTCACTGCCTTTATGTTTCCATTCGTAAAAACCGTCGGCAAGGACTAGACAGCGATGTGCCTTGAGGAGTCCGCGAAAACTAGGTTTCTCTCTAACCGTTTCTGAGCGCGCATTGATCATCTTGGCACCGAATTTGGAGTCTTTGGACCAGGCCGGAATGAGCCCCCACTGCATGAGGTGGAGTGTATGATCCATATCGACCACTGGAGCCTGTTGCGTCGGAGCTAGGTTGTAGCGCACTGGAATCTCATCAGGACCTCGCGCAATTTTAAAACGGTGTAGGAGCTTCGTTGCATCAATTGTGATAGAAAATCGTCCGCACATGGTCTTTTAGGTGGGTTGGAGGGCTTTGAATCCGAGATCGCGTTGCACATAGCAACTTCTGGCATGACGGCGCTCTGCGGCGGCGATGAGCTTGTTTAACAGCTCCGTATAAAGGACACGGGGTTTTGCCTGTTCCCATAGGTAGAAGCTCAAAGAGCCCGGAAGTGAGTTGAGTTCATTGAAGTAGAGGGAATTGCTTGACGTATCGACAATAAAGTCGAATCGCACCACCCCTCTGCATTCGAGGATCCGATAGGCGGCAAGTGCGTGGTCAGTGACTCCTTTTTTTAGGAGCTGACAAAGATCAGGCGGATCAATGACGCGCGTCAAGCTGGCCATTCCATCCCCAAGAACTTCTCCCTTGTTCTTCCCACCTCGCATGTACTTGTCCTCATACGTAAGCATCGTCTCGCTCGCCACCGGAACTTCAACGGGAGAGGGGACTCCCTCCAGAACAGAAATATTGATCTCGAGAAGGTCATGAACGCAGGGTTCTACAATCGCAAGGGTATCATGTTTGAAGACCTGTGCCAAAGCGGAGTGAAGGCCCTCTCGGTCGTCCGCTCTGCCAATTGCAATGGAAGATCCTAGATGCACCGGCTTGACAAAGAGGGGAAAGGGACCTAGGTCCGCTACTTTGGTATCGACCTCTTTCAAGTCATACTGCGCCTCCTGCTGGCTCACCGTCGCCCAAGGGAGCAGCGGTATGCCATAGTGACTCAAAAGCGCCTTACAGTGCCCCTTATGCATTGCCAGAGCACTCGCGAGCACACCACAGCTGGTGTACGGGATATCCGCAAGGTCGAGTAAACCCTGTACAGCACCATCTTCGCCAAATTGACCATGGAAGGCGAGTAGGCAAACATCGATAGGGATGACCTCTCCAGTAGACTTGATGGTGAGTCCACCTACTGAGGGTTCAGGAAGAAGTGAAACCTGTGTCAGTGTCTCACGACGGATAGGATAGTTAGCTTTGTCGAGAAGCGCATCACCTGTCCACCACGCCCCATTTGGGTCGAGATACACGGGGACCAAACGGTACCGGATCACGTCGAAGGCGCTCATGGCCTGTACAGCGGTAAGGATGGAGATCTCATGCTCCGCGGATCGTCCACCAAAAAGAACGGCGATGCGTTTTCTTGTCATGATCAAAACCTTCCTTGAGATTCATAGAGGTCGGGGAGGTCATTCTCGATGAGGATGGCGTCGCCTTCCTGCTGCATCTCACCAAGGATTCGGAGCGCCTGGTCACGGTCAGGTACTTCAATGATCTGCTTGCCATTGAGTCCTGCCTCACGGAGGCCGGCGACGAGAGCGTCGTGGTTGGTGGAGCCGACAACGATCACCCTGTCGCATACCTTGCCAGCGGCACGGGCAACGGACCGATTTTCCTTGGACTGCTCGGCACCGAGTTCGATCATTCCCGGGGTCATCAGAATCCGCCGCTCAGCTGGCAGCTCTTGCAATACGTCCAGTGCGGCGCGAAACCCAACAGGGTTGCTGTTGTAGGCGTCATGAAGGCGAGTGATGCCTCCAATCGACTCAATATGAAGTCGATTGCGAACGGGCTGAAGATTCCGGATAGCGGCGATGAGGTATTCCGGTTGGGCACCGAGGGCTACGCCCATGCAGAAGGCGGCAAGTACGTTGAAGAGTGCGGGACGGCCCCATAAGGGAACAAATCCACTGTAAGAAGCACCGCGGAAATTGAGCGTGAAAGAGGTTCCTTGTGGAGTCAGCTGATAGTCAATGAGTCGACAATCGAGATCGGGATCTTTGGAGCCAAACAAAATCGTTGTCTTCTTCGGATATGCATGGGCAATCTTTCTCGCTTCGTCGTCGTCACCATTAACCACCAGAATACCATCGCTAGGGATCGCCTTGGCCAGCTCACTCTTGGCCTTGGCGATGGCGCCGCGACTCTTAAAGCGCTCGAGGTGACAAAATCCAACGGCGGTAATGATTCCAGCTCGTGGCGGAGTGAGCTTGCAGAGGTTCTCAATTGACCCAATGCCGTAGGCTCCCATTTCAATCACTGCCAGCTCCGTACCCGGACGGAGCCGCTCGCGCACCTCGCGGATGATTCCCATTTCCGTGTTGACCCCAGCCCGTGGCCAGAAAGTTGGACCAAGAGTCACATTGAGAAGTTCCCCAAGGACATTTTTCGTGCTCGTCTTGCCGAAGCTGCCCGTGATTCCGATGATCAGCGGATCGACCTGCCGCAAGCGGACAACAGCCTCCTCTCGAAACTCGTGCTGGCGCCGCCCCTCGTCGGGATCAAGCAGCTGAAGGCTTAGCGGCAGCAAAAGCGGCAGGAGTTGGTAGAAAACGGGAAGAGAGAGCCAAGGAAGGGGGAGGAAGAAGAGAGGAAGGCTTAGGCTTATGATGAGTGCAACATTAACTCGAGCGATCCGCACCGCCCTCGGAGTCATTCGCAAATGGATCTTACCGTGTGTTCTTGGATCAACCTCTCGCCATGCAGTAAATGCGAGTCCAAGAACCGCAAAAATCGGATGAACAACGCCCGCTAGAGCACTTAAAGAGCCGCGCTTGTCCCACGCCCGACCTTTCCACCACCATCGGATATAGCGTCCAGCTAGATAATCCTCTTGCTGCACGCTACGAAGATAGCGAAGGCTTCTTTTGGTGCAAAACGCGAGGTGACAGAAAAAAAGGAGGAGCATCATGAGAGAAAAGGCTCCATGTAGGTGGCGAGAAGGTGGTGTCCGGCGTTCTCGTAAGGAGAGTGCTCTTTGCCCTCAAGGACGAGCAGTCGGCTATTAGGGAGGAGCTTCTGGTAGCTACGTCCCATATACAGCGGTGTCTCTTGGTCCTTTTCACTCCAAATGAGAAGCGTCTTGGTTTGGATCTCCGGAATGATGGGTGTGATGTCTTCGTTAACGGAGCGTACCAAAATAGTACGCATGATGCCTTGGGTGCGATTATAGTCAGTTGACCCAAAACGCGCCGAAAACTTGGAGCGAAATAGCGATGTTCCTAGCAGAGTATCGACGCCCTTCACCGTCTTTCCAAGAAATCGAATCCCCTCTCGCCGTGGATCTCGTCGACGGGGGAGTCCGGCAGAGTTCAGCAGAACAAGTCGATCTAGCATGCTGGGGTAGCGATGAGCAAAGGTGAGCGCGACCTTTCCGCCGAAAGAATGCCCAAAAATGGCACAGCGATGAATGTTCTCCGCTTTGAGGTAGTGATGAAGGCACTCGGCATAATCGACCGTACCCCACGTAGCTGAAGGGGGCTCAGAGGCGCCAAATCCGGGAAGGTCCACAATATGGACAGGACGGCTCTCTGCCAGAAGCAGGCCGAGAGGAAGCAGGGCAGCGTGGCTCTGCCCCCATCCGTGCAGCAGCACAATTGGGGGGAGATCCCCGGATCCTAACTTCACAACATGCAGGTTTGTTCGTGTCTCTTCAGCTGGCATTGCACCACTGTACGAGATCTCCGTTTTTTGCTCACCAATCATTATATCCCGCGCGGGGAGATGAATTATAAAATTCAACCCCATTTTCCAAGTTGTTTCGCTATAGTGCGGGGCTTTAACAATTTCACTTGATCTTATTTAAACCTGCCTATATCATATCAATATGAGCAAGTTTATGACGATTGGAGACGCTGCAAAACACCTAGGTGTTTCTGTTCAAACCCTCAGGCGTTGGGAACGTGAGGGCAAATTAATGCCTGCACACCGAACGCCTGGTGGCCAGCGTCGATACGACTCCGCACAGTTGTACCCGGCGACGCACAAGGAGCAAATTGAGGAAAGGGCCACAATTGCCTATGCTCGAGTGTCTAGTCATGATCAGAAAGATGACTTGGTGCGGCAGAAGCAAATGCTAGAAATGTAT
>JBFIDQ010000094.1:0-9553 GCA_041603795.1 Chlamydiales bacterium | reverse complement strand
CTCACAACGACAAATTGTGCCGCCCCTTTGGGGCTAATCCATTCATTTACAGCCACCTAGGGCTCACGCCCTAGGCTAACATCTGCCGGGACTTCGCCCCTAAACTTCGGCAAGAACTTTTTTTTGTGAAACCTGAGAAGTTTCACAAAAAAACTCCTTGCTGGTTTTTAGAGGCAACGCCTCGGCAGAGCCATAGGTAGCTTGGAAAAGAGATTGAGCTCCGAAGGAGCGACAGAAAATTCGATATGCCATCGCTCTATGTCGTTCCTTCAGAACTCAATCTCCTTCTATAGCTACCTATGGCTTACGCCATAGGCTAGTACGTGTCGGGGCATTCGCCCCTAATGCTAGTTTGGGTGGAATTGGTTTTCGTTCCCTGAGTGACCGAAAGGGGGAACAGGGCCTATGGCTCTGCCGAGGCGTTGCCTCTAAAAACCATCCGGGGTTTTGTTGTGAAACTTGATGTAGTCGCACGATCAAACCTCTCTCACGGAACGCGCTGCCCTTAACACGCTCAAGCGATCTTGTAGAGAACCCTTAATTTTGCTACCGTTCATGCCTTTAGTACCGAGGGAACATTCATGGGCATCACTTCTGAAAAAATCGAAGCGGGCGACGCAGTTATCGGGGTGATTGGACTCGGTTACGTCGGACTGCCCCTCTCGCTGGTCTTCGCTGAGGCGGGCCTAAAGGTGGTTGGTTTTGATATCGACGAGAAGAAACGCGATTCCATAGAGGCGGGAGAGAGTTACTTTCAGCATATCGACAGTGGTCGCCTGAAGGCTGTTGTTTCGACTCACCATTTTTCAGCGACAACGGACTTCTCACGGGCGAAGGAGTGCGATGCGCTTATCATCTGTGTACCAACGCCTCTCGACGCTCACTTGCAACCCGACCTTTGCTATGTTGAGGAGACGTGCCGAGCTATTGGTCCGCATCTGCAAAAGGACACGCTGGTTATTCTCGAAAGCACGACTTGGCCGGGAACCACTGACGAGGTGGTTTGTCCCATACTAGAGGAAAAAAGTGGCCTGGCTTTGGGAAGGGACCTCTTTCTCGCGTATAGTCCGGAAAGAGAAGATCCGGGAAATAAGAATTTCGGAACGAAGAACATTCCAAAGCTTGTTGGAGGCGCCAATCCTAAAAGTAGCCAGCTGGCTGGCGCGCTCTATTCGAAAGCCATTGAACAGGTGGTAACGCTAACCTCGACTCGGGTGGCGGAAGCAGCGAAGCTCTTCGAAAACATCTTTCGCAGCGTGAACATTGCGCTGGTGAATGAGCTGAAGATGATTCTTGATCCGATGGGAGTCGATGTCTGGGAGGTGATCGAGGCGGCAAGCACGAAGCCGTTTGGCTTCATGCCGTTTTGACCTGGGCCCGGACTGGGAGGTCACTGCATTCCGATCGATCCGTTTTATCTGACGTGGAAGGCGAAGGAATTCGGGGTCTCTACGCGTTTCATTGAGCTGGCGGGTCAAATCAACCATAACATGCCAACATGGGTTGTGGGTAAGGTCCAGGATTGCCTCAATGATCAGGGAAAGGCCATTCGTGGTTCGAAAATCCTGGTGCTTGGGCTCGCCTATAAGCCTGATGTGGATGACACGAGGGAATCGCCGAGTCGCGAATTGATTACCCTTATGGAAGCAAAGGGAGCTATTGTCGACTATCACGATCCATACGTCCCTGAGGTCGGTGAGAGTCGCGACTACCCTACCCTTACGGGAAGGAAAACCCAGTCGATGTCTAGCGAATATGATTGCTTCGTCCTATCAACGAACCACGCTATCTTCAAAGCAGACGAGATTCTATCCCACGGCGTTCCTGTCATCGACACGCGAAACTCTCTGCCAAAAGATGCGTTGGTGGTAAAAGCTTAACAAAAGGAAATACGATGCAATTCATCGATCTAAAAGCACAGTACCGTGATTACAAAGTAGAAATAGACGACGCGATTCATCGCGTGCTCGACCACGGCCGCTACATCATGGGCAGCGAGGTGACAGAGCTTGAGGAGCGGCTTGCACAGTTTGTGGGAGTGCGTGAAACCATTAGCTGCGCAAGTGGTACCGATGGACTCCTTCTCGCCTTAATGGCACTTGATATTGGGCCGGGCGACGAGGTAATCACAGTGCCGTTTACTTGGATTGCTACTGCTGAAGTAATCGCCTTGCTTGGTGCCACGCCCGTGTTTGTCGACATTGAAGCGGACGGCTACAACCTTGACATTGATCAGCTAGAGGCGGCGATTACGCCCAAAACGAAAGCGATCATGCCGGTAAGTCTCTTTGGGCAGATGCCCGACTACGAGCGTATCAATGCGATTGCAGACAAGCACAACATTCCTGTTATTGAAGATGGCGCGCAGAGCTTCGGTGCGACGCAAAATGGGCGCCGCAGCTGTGGGGTGACGACGATTGGAGTGACGAGTTTCTTTCCGGCTAAGCCTCTAGGCTGCTATGGGGATGGGGGCGCTGTATTTACCAACGACGAGGCGCTTGCAGCCAAGATGCGTGCGATCCGCACCCACGGCGGAGAAAAGCGTCACCACCACCCTTATGTGGGCATAAATGCTCGACTCGATACGATCCAGGCAGCCATTCTCCTGGCAAAGCTACCGCACTTCCAGAAGGAGGTCGATGCGCGCGGACACCTTGGCGCGCTTTACTCGGATATGCTCGCAGAGGTAGCCGTTACTCCAAAAGTAGCCGCAGGAAACACACACGTTTATGCGCAGTATACGATACGAGTGGAGAACAGAGAGGCTCTCCAAGCTTCGCTGAAGGAGCACGGGGTCCCAACGGCGGTGTATTACCCGAAGTGTCTTCATGAACAACCAGTATTTGCTGGTTTAGGCTACGAGCTGGGTTCATTTCCCGAAAGCGAGCGCGCCTCCAAGGAGGTCGTGAGTCTGCCAATGCACCCTTGGTTGAGCCAAGAGGAGCAGAAGCATATTGTTGAACTAGTAAAGGAGGCGCTTGCGCCGGTAGGAGTATAGAATGAACGAAGTATTCGAAAAAAATCTGGCTCTTATTGGAGCGGGCTACTGGGGAAAAAACCTAGCGCGTAATTTTCATAGCCTTGGGGCTCTGCATACCATCTGCGATAGCAGCGAAGGGACCCTAGATAAATTTGAGGAGCTCTATCCCGATACGCATTGTACGTCAAACTTCAATGCGGTCTTGGATAACCCTGAGATCACCCGACTTGCAATCGCGGCACCAGCCGTCGCTCATTTCGAGCTGGCGACGCGGGCGCTAAAGGCGGGCAAAGATGTCTACGTGGAAAAGCCGCTTTGTCTCGATTGCACGGAGGCCGAAGCACTAATTGCCTTGGCAAAAGCTCAGGGTAGAATTCTGATGGTGGGACACCTTCTTCAGTACCATCCGTGTGTGAAGAAGTTGCAGGAATTGCTGGCTAATGGTGACTTGGGAAAGCTGCAGTACATTGTATCGAATCGTCTCAACTTGGGAAAAATTCGTACTGAGGAAAATGCTCTCTGGAACTTTGCACCGCACGATGTCTCTGTGATCCTTTCTCTCTGTGGTGGACACCTACCGACGCAGGTTCGATGCATCGGTGCGGCCTACCTCTCGAAGGGAGTAGCCGATACGAGCATGACGACGCTGAAATTTGCTGAGGATCTACGGGCACACATCTATGTATCCTGGCTCAACCCTTACAAGGAACAAAAACTTGTCGTGGTGGGATCTGGTGGTATGGCGGTGTTTGATGATACGAGAGAGTGGGATGACAAGCTCTTGCTCTATCGTGATCATGTGCGTTGGTCCGAGGGCAACATCCCGCAAGTTGAGAAGCGCGATGGTGAGCGGGTGGATGTGCCGTTTAGCGAGCCTCTAAAAGAAGAGTGCAGGCACTTTTTGACGTGCTGCAATGAGCGCCTTACGCCTCGCACGGATGGGGCTGAGGGACTTCGCGTTCTACGAGTACTACAGGCGGCACAGGCGAGCTTGGATACGGACGGGGCCTCAAAGGATCCACGGGAGCTTCACAATACGACGCTTGCGAACAAACCGGAATACTTTGCTCACTCTTCAGCGGCTATCGATGCGGGCTGTGAGATCGGTGCGGGAACGCAAATATGGCACTACAGTCATATCATGGCGGGGTCCAAAATTGGCCCCTCTTGTAAGATTGGACAAAATGTCGTGGTGAGTCCGGGGGTGACGCTGGGAGGTAACTGCAAGGTACAGAACAATGTAAGCATCTACACGGGTGTACACTGTGAAAGCGATGTCTTTCTTGGACCAAGTGCGGTGTTTACGAACATCACGAATCCACGCGCTGAGGTGGTGCGCCGCGATCAGTATGTGGAGACACATGTACGTAAAGGTGCAACTATTGGTGCTAACTCGACCATCGTCTGCGGAGTGGAGCTCGGTTCTTATTGCTTCGTTGGCGCGGGAGCGGTGGTGACGAAAGAGGTCAAACCCTACGCCCTGGTCATGGGCAATCCGGCCCGTCGCGTCGGATGGATGAGTCGACATGGAATGCGGCTCGATCTACCTGAGTCACTTCCGGCAGGAGAATCGCGTGAAGCTACATGCTCGGAAACGGGTGAGCGCTACCGGCTAGAGGGCGACATGCTCACGGTGGTGGGCGCTCCTTCAAGCAAGCCGACGCTGGCGACTCCAAAGGCTAGAGAGCTCGCGACGCATGGATGATGTGGTCGTCATCGGCGCGGGGATCGTTGGACTAGCACCAGCTTTGCAGTTGCTGGAGCTGCGGCCGGGATTGAAGGTGACGATCATCGAGAAGGAGCTGGAGGTGGCGTGCCACCAAACTGGACACAATAGTGGGGTGATCCACTCGGGAATCTATTACAAGCCGGGATCCCTCAAAGCAAAAAATTGTGTGCGGGGGGTGCGTCAGCTCAAGCAGTTTTGTGATGAGGAATCGATTCCATACAAGCTCTGTGGCAAGGTCATCGTGGCCACGCGAAATGAGGAACTTGCCAGGCTGGAGGAACTGCACCGTCGTGGGGTCGCCAATGGTGTCGATGATCTCGAAATGATCGGCCCGGAGCGCCTGCGGGAGATCGAACCGCATGTGCAGGGGGTTCAAGCTCTTCACGCGCCACATACCGGAATCATCGACTACAAGGCGGTTGCTCGCGCCTACCAAAGGCGGATTGAGCAGCTTGGCGGGGTGATTCGTTTTGGGGAGACGGTAAGGGATCTCAGCGAGGGCGAGGTGAGCACGGCTAAGGCTACGTATAAGGCGAAGCTCGTAGCCAATTGCGCTGGACTCCACGCCGATCGCATCGCTAAGAAGTCAGATCCAAATATTACGGATGATCAGATTTGTCCATTTCGAGGCGAGTACTACTTCCTCACAAAGGATGCACAGCACCTGGTCAATACATTGATTTACCCCGTTCCAGATCCCTCTTTTCCATTTCTAGGAGTACACCTAACGTCGACCATAGATGGTCGCGTCGAGGCTGGACCGAACGCGGTGCTGGCTATGGCGCGAGAGGGATATGGCAAGACGGATTTCAATCGACATGATATGGCGGAGCTCATTCGCTTTGGCGGATTTTGGCGCCTGGCACGCCGCTACTGGCGGACGGGTGCAGGCGAGATGTGGCGCTCATTTTCGAAGCGCGCTTTTCTAAAGGCGCTTCAGCGTTTTGTTCCTTCGCTGCAACTTGGCGATCTTTCTCCAGGAGGGTCCGGCGTGCGCGCGCAGCTTCTTTCGGCGGATGGACGTGTGGTCGATGACTTCGCGATCGTGGAGAAACCTTCGATGCTTCATGTGCTGAGCGCCCCTTCTCCGGGTGCGACGGCGTCGCTTTCAATCGGACTCTCCCTAGCGGAGCGCTGTTTGGAGCGGCTCAATAGCGGCAAGGTGGCGAGCCGATGAGTCGATTTCTATATATCGTTGGAGCGCGACCGCAGTTCATTAAGATGGCGGCTGTCAATCGGGCAGCACGCGATCGAGTGGATCACGAGCAGCTCATTGTGCATACGGGACAGCACTTCGATGACAACATGTCGGATGCCTTCTTTCGTGAGCTCGAAATTCCTCAACCGGGTCATAATCTGGCGATCTCTAATCTCTCCCATGGGGCGATGACGGGGCGTATGCTGGAAGGTATTGAGGCGGTGATCGTTAAGGAGAAACCGGACTGGGTAGTGGTCTTCGGTGACACTAACAGCACCCTCGCAGGGGCACTTGCAGCTGTTAAGCAGGGGGTGTTATGCGCTCATGTGGAAGCGGGACTCCGTTCCTTCAACAGAGCTATGCCAGAGGAAATTAATCGCGTGCTGGCAGATCAGTGTGCTGACCTCCTTCTTACACCTACGTCTACGGCAACGGACCACCTTCATAGGGAGGGTATTCCTGGAGAGCGGATTCGACAGGTGGGGGATGTGATGCATGACGTGGCATGCTACTACCGCGACAAGGTGCGGCAACATGGCTCGTTGGAGAAGTATGGTCTTGCGCGGGGGGAGTATGCACTGGTCACTGTACACCGTGCGGAAAATACAGATAATCCTGTGCGTTTGCGTGCTATTGTCGACGGACTCTTAGCCATAGCGAAAGAGATGCCGGTGGTCTTTCCTGTTCATCCACGCACGCGGGCTGCCTTCGACAAGCACGGATTGCTGGCAAAGCTTGATGAACTCACTCTTCTCGACCCTATAGGGTACCAAGAGATGGTTTTACTGGAGAGCAATGCGAAGGTGATCGTAACTGACTCCGGAGGCGTCCAAAAGGAGGCGTACTTCTTTCAGGTGCCTTGCTTGGTTCTGCGTGATGAAACGGAGTGGGTGGAACTTGTGGATAAGGGATTTCATTCACTTGTGAAGGTGGGTCAGGATGATCTTCCTGCTCTTATCCGGACGGCGTGTGCGGGGACATACGATTGGAGTGAGCAACTCTATGGCAAGGGGGACGCGGCCGCAAACATCGTTGAGGCGCTGCTGAGCTATGGGTAAGCGGGTACTACTCATTACACGCTATTTCCCGCCTCTCGATAGCATCGCCACCATTCGGTTGCACTCTTGGGCCAAGGGACTCGTTACCGCGGGTCACGAGGTGACGATCCTCACGACAACAAAAAAGAAGCAGATATTAGTCCCTCTTGACGCGGATCTCTCGCCTTATGAGGTGGTGGAGGTGGACTACTTTGATCCGCTTGTGACGTTTGGAGGTGAGAAGAAAAAAGTTCTTGCGGCGCCTCGCAATGGGATTAAGTCATGGGCCCTTGGGGTCTATCGATCGCGCCTTAATGAGCGCATTCCCGGCCGCACAGATGGGTGGGTTCTACCAGCCATGGCGCAGCTAAAGCGCTGGAAGCGTGAAGGTCGAATCTTCGACACCATCGTTAGCTCGTATGGTCCCCCCGCAGCGCACATTGTTGGCTGTCGCGCCAAAAAAATATTTGGGGCTCGCTGGATAGCGGACTATCGGGATCTCTGGGTTGAGAATGCGACATACAAGGGACTCCCCCCTTTCACTTTTCTAGAGAAGTTTCTGGAGAGAAAATGTGTGGGTAGGGCGGATGCGATCACTACGATATCCGATCCCTATCGCGACTTCCTCCAGAAGAAGTTTCCGTCGATTCCATGCCATACGATCACCAATGGATTCGATGCGGAACGGATCGACAGGGTGGTGGCCGATAGGCCCCTCGACGACGTGTTCCGAATTATTTACACAGGCGCTCTTTATCCTAAAACGCGTGATCCGTCACCTCTCTTCGAGGCAGTGCGGGCCCTAGCACCAACGAGCTTGCGCTTGGAGTTCTACGGGGGTGTTGCAGATGGACTCCCTGCTCTGATCGAAAAGTATGGCTTGCAAGGCATCGCAGAATACAAGGGATGCGTCGGCCAGGCTGAGGCGTACCGCCTGCAAAAGGAGTCTAATGCGCTTCTCTTTTTAGAAGATCCAAATCCAGCCGTCCCTGGGGTTCTCACAGGCAAGCTTTTCGAATACCTCTACATGGATGTTCCCATTCTGGCTGTCGGCGTTGGCTCTGATTCCTCCGCGGGACAACTCATCGAAAAGGCGGGTGCCGGTGTGGTGTGTGGACAGGATGTAGCTCTCATTAGGGAAACGCTGAGGTGTTGGCTTTCTGGAACGGGGGCGGTGTCGCGTAACAGGGAGGTCATTCACGGCTTTTCGCGTGTAAACCTTGCAAAAAAATTGGTTTCTCTCGTGGAGGCTCCATGAGAATCTATATCCCAAGTCCTCGGCAGCTTTGGCTCAATTTGGCGATGTTCTTTCTTGTTGGGGTTTTGGTCTCTCGTGGTGTTCTGGAAAAGGGGCTTCCAAAAAGTGTGGCGATGGTGTCGCAGTTGGGAGTCGTCTGCGTTGTTCTAGCCGCACTCTTTATCCTCTACATCCGCTATTTTTCTTTGCGTCACCACAGCCTGCTTGTCTCTAGCGCGGCGTTTCTTCTGGTGATGGGAATGAGCTGTTTGCTCACGACGCTCTTCCAAGATTTCTATCTTTGGGGGATCTATGTGGTGTTTAATCTCTACTTGGTAGTGGTCGCCGTGGGAGTGATCCGGCTGCAGGATTCGGACGTCTCGCCGGTCGCCTTCCACAGGATCATTGGCTTCTGGGGCTGGTCGCTGTTCTTGGTGGCGACGCTAGAGCAGCTAAAGGTGCTGGGGATGCCAGGGTATAGCTTTTTGGGGCCCTTGATTCGTCCGGCGTCGCTAACGGGTAGCTTTTTGCATTATCCGATTCTGATGGCCTTGTTTGCCTACATCACTTTACAGTGGTACCAGCTCTCGAAGGATAAGTTTTATCTGCTGTCAGGGATCGTATTTGCATTGGCTCCGATTGTCGTGATATCTCGCTCTGGCGCGTTCATCGTTCTCTTTACGGTCTGCATTGGGTGGCTGGTGAGTCTCGTTAAGGGGGAGAAACGGGCGATTTGGCTCTCGCTGCTTCTGTGTGCGGGGGTGGTCGCTCTGCTGTTGTCGCAAGCGGGAAAAAGCGACTCTTTTATTGAGCGTTTGCTAACGCGGATTGCAATGGCTGGTAATTTGGAGTCGGCTGGCAACTCGGGGCGCGTTCATTCATGGATTGAGGCGATACGGATGTGGTGTTCTACGAACCTAATTTTTGGTGAGTTTACTGGCGCAATCACAAATTCCACAAAAAACCTTTTTCCGGGTAAATCGGATGTTGCGGAGTCGGGCGTGCTCCAACAACTCGTAAATTTTGGATTACTCGGACTCGTTCTCTTCTACGCGCTTTTGCTGCATGTGTATACGCATATTGGGAGCCACCACCGTCTACTGCGTCACGTCTATCTCGCCGCTTTGACGCAGACACTGTTCTATCAGTCGATCGAGGTGGTTCCGTTCATCACACTGCTGCTATTTCTGCCGTGGGTCTCAAATTCTTATGACCAAATGGCAATTTTACCAGTCAAAGCTTGATGGCAAAGGCGCCTTGCTTTGGGCCGATGACTTTTGACTGCGGGAGCAGTCGCGGCATCTAGCCCCGGGTGGAGCGCACGCGGAACCCGGGGTATAGGGGGTGTAAAATCTGCGCTGCGGGAGCAGCG
>JBFIDQ010000093.1:0-9597 GCA_041603795.1 Chlamydiales bacterium | reverse complement strand
GCTCCTTCCCGCCTCCCCGCCTCCGCGTTGAAAAAAAAAATGCAACCAACTAATTACTAAATGCTTAAAACAACATACAAAAAACGGCTGGCTGTAAAATAAAAATAATACTATAATATTTATATGATAGGACCAAAAGCAAGCTACCGGATTACTCTTCTCTCTTTAACCATCGCACTAATTCTTAGTGCCTTCTCATTTGCAGAATACTGCATGGACGGCTGTCGCGAGTCACTTGCCTACCAATTTTTTTTCATACCGCTGCCACTCTTAGGCTTAGTCACATTTGGCACAGCAATCGTCCTGCTCCTCATGCGAAAAATCTGGTGGTTGCAGGCGCTTCTTGCTAGCTGTATCGGCGCCGAGTTATTGCTCATCTACATTCAGGGGACTGAAATTGGTCACTGGTGTCCCCTCTGCCTTGGAGTCGCTGCCGCCCTGTTTGTTGCCTTTGCAATGACTTTTACCCTCGAACGGAGAGATCCCATGTCACGATTCACCATCACCCTTTTTCTCCTTACCGGACTTGTCATTGCCAGCCTTGGCATCCACTCGGTGGAAGCTTCACCTGAGGATAAAGCACAAGAATTAAGCAATCGGATCGCTTTCGGGCAATTGGATAGCCCCGTGGAGGTGTATATTTTCACTGACTGGTTTTGCAATCCCTGTCGCAGCCTCGAACCGACCATTGAGCAGATGGCTCCAGAAATCATGCGAGAGGCCCGCCTCATTTTTGTGGATAAAGTGATCCACAAGGAGTCTTACAACTATGTCCCTTATAACCTTGCGTTCCAGGCCAATAGTAAAGAACAGTACCTCGAGTGCCGCTCGATGCTTACAAGCCTGACCTACCAGACCCCTTTTCCTTCTTACGAGCAAGTTGAAGAAGGTGCTGCCGCAATTGGCAGTGATCTCCAACCCCTTGCTTATACGGATATTATGGTCGGCATGCAGCTGTTTCAGGGACTAAGCAAGCGCTTCAAGGTACGTTCAACTCCCACAATGGTGATTGTAAATTCGAATTCCGGAGAGCAAGAGACGCTCACCGGGGGAGTCGCCATAACACAACACGCCCTACGGGTCATTCGCGAGCTCAAAGACTGAGCAATAGTTGCCACTGTGAGATCCATATGGTATAATAAAGGAAATTAACCCTCATTTATACCCCTTAGAGTACCCATGGCACAGCAACCCGACAAAGACCAGCAGGACCCCAAAAAAGCCTTCCCTGGTAGCTTTTTGATTTTTCTTCTGGTGTCCATTCTCCTCATTTCCATGGCTCAGAATTTCATGAGCTTGCGCCAGGGAGATGTCTCCTTTAGCTACCAGCTGGAACACCTCGTCAATTTGGGCCTTATTGAACCCGAAGAAAGCACAAAAATTGCTCTCAACGACAACCTGGTCACGTTTAGCGGGCGTTTCCGCGAGGACCCGACAGATGAAGGGACGGAACGCTACAAGTACCTCTCAGAGCTTAGTGACAGCCACAATTTGGCAGATCGACAGGACGAGATAGTGGGCGACATGGACCGCTTACGAGAAAATATTCTGGATTCAGCCGACTTCTTCTACCATTTAACGGGAACAAAGCTTCCTAGTCGCGGAGTCACAATTGTTTCGAACCTATACAACAGCGTCGATCGCGACAATGAAATCGTCCTCACGGACCTATCCAACCGAAGTGTTGTCTCCCTTCGCGATCTCGAAAGAGAGCTTTCGCAAGTGGACGGCGATGCATCATCGGATAAAATCAAGACACTGGGCCGCTCTACAGCAGTGATGGTCCGGCAGTTCAGGTCACCCCTCCTAGGAATCGGATCGGAATCCCTTAAGGTGCAACTCACCAACCTCGATGAAAAGGTCATTCAAGCGAATGTTGCCGACGTGCAAGATGAGAGTTCACTCGCGATCTATACTGCTGCCGTTAAAGAATTGCGCCAAGTAGCCGATGCCATTGGTCAGGAAGAGAACGGCCTCCTTCTCACCTCTCTCCGTCCCGTTCGCGATTACCGCGAAGCCATTGAAACGTATGGGCTCCTTACTGCGGAGCGCGAAAAGAACAGAGCGCAGCTCGAACGCTCTCGCGACCACGTAGCGGACACCATTTGGTTTTTCAACAACAGGGAGCTTTCCACTCGCGCATTGGAGCAAGAGGAACGTGAGCACTACAATCCGTGGTACCAAAAGGCAAAGGAAGCGTGGGAGAGCTTCCCAGATAACCGTGGCACGATATTTACGGCTCCCGACCAACCACTGACGGTGGTGCTCGAAAAAACATTTAAGAGTCAACAACCGGCCCCCAACTACTTCTCCATGCTACTCACGGTAGCTCCTGTCATCATCGTCGTTCTCGTTCTCTACTTCATCTTTAGTCGTCAAATGAAGGGCATGGGCGGCGGCGCGATGAACTTCGGGAAGTCACCGGCCAAGATGATGAAAGAAGGCGAGCAAACGGTTACATTTGCTGATGTAGCGGGTGCTGAGGAGGCGATTGAAGAGCTTCACGAAATCGTTGACTTCCTTAAGAACCCGGATAAGGTAACGGCTCTTGGCGGGCGCATCCCAAAGGGTGTTCTTTGCGTGGGGCCTCCTGGAACGGGAAAAACGCTCATTGCCCGTGCAGTGGCTGGAGAGGCCAATCGTCCATTCTTTAGCATCTCAGGATCGGATTTTGTGGAGATGTTTGTCGGAGTGGGAGCGAGTCGCGTACGCGATCTATTTGAACAGGCTAAGAAAAATGCGCCGTGCATCATCTTCATGGATGAAATCGATGCGGTAGGTCGCCACCGTGGCGGCGGCGTTGGGGGTGGTCACGATGAGCGCGAACAGACGCTCAACCAGCTGCTGGTGGAGATGGATGGATTCGACACCAACGAGGGAATCATTCTGATGGCGGCAACAAACCGCCCAGACGTTCTTGATAAGGCATTGCTACGCCCTGGCCGCTTCGATCGCATGGTCACTCTGGATCTACCTGACATCAAGGGCCGCTACCAAATTCTGAAGGTTCATGCGCGGAAGATTAAACTAGATAAAGATGTCGATTTGATGTCCGTAGCGCGCGGAACACCCGGCGCATCTGGTGCTGATTTAGCAAATATCCTCAATGAAGCGGCGTTACTCGCGGCGCGTCTTGGGCGCACCGCAGTGACCAATGCGGAGACACGTGAGGCACGTGACAAGGTACTGTTCGGCAAGGAACGCCGCTCTCTGGAACTCGACGAGCAGGAAAAACTAACCACTGCGTATCACGAATCGGGTCACGCCGTGGTAGGGCTTGTCGTGAAACACTGTGACACGGTCGACAAGGTAACTATTATCCCTCGTGGCCAATCCCTGGGAGCCACTCACTTCCTTCCTAAAAAGAACCGAGTGAGCTACTGGAAGTCGGAGCTCCTTGACCAACTCGCGGTGCTCATGGGTGGACGCGTAGCGGAAGAGATCTTCCTTGAGGACTTTTCTAGTGGTGCCCAGCAAGACATTAAGCAAGCAACAGAGCTCGCCCGTAATATGGTTTGTCAGTGGGGCATGAGCGATTTGCTCGGACTCGTGGCCTACTCGGAGCGATCGGAGTCCGGGCAGTACCTAGGGCTCTCGCAAACGACCACAAAGAACTACTCGGAAAAGACTGCACAGCTCATCGATCAAGAGGTACGCCGCTTTCTTGATGATGCTCACGAGTATGCTACGAAGATCCTTAAGGAGAAGCGCGAAGAAGTTGAGCTCATGACAAAGATGCTCATGGAGTTCGAGACTCTAGACAGGGACGACGTCAAGAAGATCGTGCTGCACCAAACGTGGGATGCGGACGAAAAGAAGAAGAAAGTGGAGGAGCAAAAGGAAGCTCACAAGGCTCCTACGCCACCGACACCACCGCCTAAGCCACTGACTGACGGAGAAAATCCATTGCCCGTTACAGCTTAGTGCTGTAGGCCTCAAAACGTTCCGAGCCAACCTCTTTCAGTCGTTTCTGGAAATCGGGATAGTACTCAAACATTTTGGCAAGCTCCTCTTTAGTGAGCACAAAGAGGTCGCAGTGAGTCGCCGCCATAACAGTGGCGGTCCGTTTTGCCGCATATAGAAGCGCAAGCTCGCCGAAGAAATCACCCGAATGATACGAGTGAACCACCACCTCGCCGTTTTCGCTCAACACATCGACCTTGCCGCGAGAGAGGAAATACATCTCGTGACCGATCTCTCCGAGTGAAATGATTCGATCGCCTGGACAAAATACCTGCGGCTTTAGTAGGGCCACCAGTGAGCGAACAAATCCCTCATCCATTCCCTGAAAAAATGGAACCCGTTGAATGATCTCCCTGTTGAGGTAGAGCTGAATTTCGCGACGCAATCCCGTCGGGAGATCCTGAAAGAGTTTCTGCTCATCGACAGCCTTGCCCTCCGACCAGAGGTAATCGTAGTAGTCAACGACACGATGCTGCAGCTCCCCTGGGAGCTGTCGGTAGTGCATGTACTGTTTGACCCCGTCCATTTTTTGACGAAACGCCGTACGTGTAGAGTCTAAATTGGAAACAAGGGAGGCAACGTTACCAATTACGTAGGCCCACAGGGAGACCCCCATGAGCATAGCCACAATGGTAAAGGCCACCTCCAAGTGAGTCCCTGGCGAAATATCCCCGTAGCCCACCGTCGTCACCGTTGTGATCGCCCAGTACCAAGAATAGAGGTATTGAATGGCTGGCGTCGCCGTAAGGAGTCCCTCGGATTGCAACCAAGAAGCACCTGACTGCGCCTCCCAGTGTCCCACTTTGAACCAGGCGCATCCCACCAGGTGGGTACAGATCAGAACGTAGCAAAGAAGTTTTCCCAAGCGAAAGAAGCTAGAGCCGCGGTGGCTATGCTTCTCCCAGACCTCAAAGTGACTAAAGAAGCTTGTAAAGCGAAGAAGCCGTGGGAGACGACAGAAGGTGATCGCTAGCGAGCCCATCGGCAGCGCATAAAAAAGGAGAAACCAATCCAGTGGGAAACTTGCCATCAGGTCAAGTGGACCCCGAGTACGATGATAATGCGAGCGGATCGAACTTTTCTCGGTAACCAATCGACCGTGAGTAACGTAGGCTGTGCGGTAGTTGAAGTAGATATCGAGTAGGAACAAACCATCCGCAAGCAGATCAAATAGCAACAGATGTCCGGTCCATGGCAAATCGAATGCAAGGCGCAGAGGGATGGTTGCGATGTTGTAGAGCACCGCAAAAAAGAGAGCGACATTCCAAAAACGTAGGAAGCCAGAATCTGGACGCAATTGCTGCATAAAAAAAACCCCTTCTTAAGTAAATTCTTACAAAAGAAGGGGTTTACGTAAAGGCAGCTCGGTTGCTACTTCGCTAGAATCGCTTTGCGGCTCAGCTTGAGCTGCCCCCGCTCGTTGATATCAATGACCTTTACCTTGATCGCATCACCCTGGTTGATGTAGCCATCCATGCTTTCCACCCGAGCGTGCTCGAGTTCAGAGATGTGGCATAGACCTTCCTTGCCCGGAAGAACTTCAACAAAGACGCCAAATGGCACCACTGAAGTGACCTTACCGTCGTAGACCGTGCCGATTTCAATCTCAGCCGTAAGGCCGCGGATGATCTCTTTCGCACGTTCTAGGCTGTCCGCATCGGCAGACGTCAAACTGATCGAGCCGTCGTCGTCGATGTTGATGTCGACACCCGTCTCTTCAACAATCGCGCGGATCTGCTTGCCACCAGGACCAATTACCGTCGCAATCTTGCTTGGGCTGATCTTAATGACTTCGATTCTTGGAGCGTACTCTGACATTTCAACACGCGCTGTTGGGCAAATGCTGACCATTTCCTTTAGGATATGGACCCGACCCTCACGTGCCTGATGCAAAGCCTGACGCATGATTTCGTGCGTAATGCCCTCCACCTTGATGTCCATCTGGAAAGCTGTAACGCCTTCCTGGTCACCCGTGATTTTGAAGTCCATGTCGCCTAGCGCATCTTCAAGACCGAGAATATCCGTAAGGACAACCGCTTGATCGCCTTCCAAGATGAGTCCCATCGCCACGCCCGCTACCGGACGTTTCACAGGCACACCCGCGTCCATCATTGCGAGGCAGCCACCACATACCGACGCCATCGATGACGACCCGTTGGATTCCGTGATGTTCGACTCGATACGGATTACGTAAGGAAACTCTTCCTTTGACGGAAGAATCCTTTGCAGAGCGCGCTCAGCCAGCTTACCGTGGCCCACCTCGCGGCGACCCGCAGGTCCCATACGGCCAACTTCGCCTACCGAGAACGGAGGGAAGAAGTATTGTAGGTAGAAGCGTCGAGCGCTCACCTCATCAACCGTCTCATAGCGCTGCGCCATGCTCTCGCTACCCAGAGTACAAACAGCAATTGCTTGCGTCTCGCCCCGAGTAAAGAGTGACGAGCCGTGAGCACGTGGTAGAATCGACTGCTCAATCGTGATCGGGCGTACATCTTTGAGGCCTCGACCATCAGAGCGTGTTCCTGTGGTCAGGACCATCGTGCGCATCAAGCGAGCTGTTAGCTTCTTAAAGGCAGCAGCTACATCTTTCGACGTATGCTCACCTTCTACACCGTCAGGCACAAGCTCTGAGAAGACAGCTTCCTTAGCGACACCTGTCGCCTCGTCCCGCAGCTTCTTATCGACCATGCGAACAGCGGCTTCCAGTTGAGTCGTTGCAATGCGCGCCACTTCCGACTTCGTGTTCTCTGGGAGAACGCGACAGCAATCAGTCTGCTTCTCTTTGCCAACCTCATCTGCCCATTCGCGAATCATCTTACAGATGTCACGGATAGCAGCGTGGCCGGTTTCGATCGCTTCGACGATTTGGTCTTCCGTAAGGAAGTCACAGTAGCCTTCAATCATCAAAATTGCGTCTTCCGTTCCCGCTAGGAGAAGGTCGAGGCTTGATTCTTCCTGCTGAGACGTCGTTGGGTTAATCACCCACGCACCGTCAATCATACCTACACGTACCCCGCCGACCGGCTTCGACATCGGAATGTCAGAAATTGCCAGCGCTGCTGAAGCTGCACAGAGTCCGAAGACATCTGGAGTCGTTTCCCCGTCGTAGGACATCACTGTCGAAATAACCTGTACTTCGTAGTGGTAACCACTTGGGAAAAGGGGACGAATTGGACGGTCGATCAGACGCGATGTTAGCGTCTCCCGTTCCGTTGGACGTCCCTCTCTCTTGATGAAGCCGCCAAGCGTCTTGCCCGCCCCAGAGAACTTCTCCGAGTAGTTAATCGTCATCGGCAGGAAGTCGCAATCCTTAGGTTCTTGGCTGCGACAAGCCGACGCGAGAACGATGGTATCGCCAACAGTAAGGAGAACAGCTCCTCCTGCCTGGCGAGCGATGCGGCCCGTCTCAAAGACAAGCTCTTGAGCCCCCACCTTAACCGACTTGGTTTTAGGTGCAGGCTTCGCAATTTCGAGTGTAGTCAATTTTATCGTCTCAGGTTCAGTTTCGTGATCAAGGACTGGTAGCGCTTGACGTCCGTGGACTTCAAGTAGTCCAGCAAACGACGGCGCTGGCCAACAAGCTTTAATAGAGAGAGGCGCGACGCGTGATCTTTAGGAGTCCGCTTAAGGTGCTCCGTAATCTCCGCAATACGCTCCGTTAGAATAGCAATCTGCACATCAGCAGATCCAGTATCCTTCTCGTGCAGCTGGAATTTCTTAGTAATTTCTTCTTTCGTGCCCTTGTCTAGCGACATGCTTCCCTCGCGTTATCAGGTCTCTGATTATCTTAATGAACAGAGGCACAGTATATCAGGTCAAAGAATAGAAATCAATAAGCGATCACACCTTCGTGTCGAGAAGAATGTCAATGTAGTCAACTCCATGCCCCGACTCATCTTTAACCAGCACAATCTTGAAGGGAATGGTAACATGACCCAGATGCTTTTCCCACATCAAATCATCATATATTTTTTTTCGAAGTTCCTCTGTCGCGACCTCACCCTTGTGCTTTTTAAGCACCTTTTCAATGTAGAGATGTTCTTCATCGCGACAAATTTCTTTTCCGTAGTAAGGGGCTGCATGGCTCATCGACTTTCTCCCTGTCTAGTCTCTAATTCTCACCATGTGATACATTACTGTCACTAAAATCGGAGACTCCCTCATGCTAAAAGAAGCAACGTATCAAGAAAAATTTAACCTGCTACGCGATTGGATGCCTCACATTGTGAGCGTGGTCAAGCGCGACCTCAAGAATGAACACCTAAAGAACGATCGCGCATTTGCGAAGGAACACTTTGGTAACAAGCCTCTTGGGCAGATTACTGAGGACGATCTCGCACCTGTATATCTACAGAAGATCGTAGAGGGAGAAGGTGACGAGTCACTTGGCGAGTTTGTTGCCAACCGCTGGATGCTCAAAAACACTGACGTTTATGATTTCTTTGAGAGCAGCCTTCGTGCGATCAATCCAAACTTCGACCAGATTGAGGAGCTCACAGATGAGGCGTCCGACCAGATCATTGGTGGAGCGGCAGAGCAATTCGGCGCGCAAAACACCTACTTGTTCTCTGTCCTCAACTCGGTCGTATTTCCTAAAGCAAAACTTGACGCACTGGCTAGCCAAGCGAGCAGTGAGGCAGCTGTAGCCTTGCAGGAAGAAAAAGTAGCGGGCGATGAGCGGACCGTAGAAGCGATGGAGCGCCGCCTGGAGCGCGAGATCAAGCGCTTGGAAGATCGCCACGAGAAGAAGCTTGCGGGAATGCAGAAGAAATACGTGAAAGATACTGAGACGCTAAAGAAGCAAATTGCCAACTTGCAGCGGAAGCTCACATGAATGGTGATGAGGACGAGCGCTTCATGCAGGAAGCGCTAAAAGAAGCGCGAAAAGCATACCGAGCGGAAGAGGTCCCTGTGGGCGCCGTACTCGTCCACGAGGGACGCATAATCGCCCGCGGGCACAATCAGGTGGAGCTCCTAAAGGACGCGACCGCTCACGCGGAAATGCTTTGCCTTACTGCAGGAGCAAACGCCATTGAAAACTGGCGTCTAACGGACACCACCCTCTACTGCACCATAGAGCCATGCAGCATGTGCGCGGGCGCCATGCTCCTTTCGCGAGTCAAACGTCTCGTCTGGGGTGCACCCGATATTCGCCATGGCGCCAACGGCAGCTGGGTAGATCTGCTTGCACAAAAGCATCCCATGCACGACATTGAGGTGCGCAGTGGGGTGCTAGCAGATCACGCAGCGGAACTCATGAAGAATTTTTTTAGGGAGCGACGTAAGCATGGAGTGGACAGAAACGAAGCGGCTCATTGAAGAGATCGCCGATGCACAGCGGGCAAAGATGCTCTCCGTCGCCAAGCGTATTGTACCCCAAGTGACACCTGACGATCTCCTACAACCCAACGATTTCCCCGAACTCGAAAACCACCCCATCTTCCGCTACGAAGAGGGCGTTCTCGAAGGTGTGCTGACTGTATACACGGCGCTGCAGACCGAACATTATACCGCGATCGACGCTGGCTACAAAAGGTAGGCCTTGTTCACTAGGGTGATCGTAAGGCATTTATATTCAGTAGATTAAAATAATTTTAACGCAGAGGCGCGGAGTCCGCAGAGGAGCGCAGAGAG
>JBFIDQ010000092.1:0-9618 GCA_041603795.1 Chlamydiales bacterium | reverse complement strand
ATCAAGAATCTTCCGCGCATGATCAACGGCCGCTTGTAGAAGGTCGATGAGCTTTTCGACTTCACCCGAGCGTGTCTTAAATTTCTTACCGTCTTTACCGAGAACCACCCCAAAAGGCACATGGTCCACTCGCACCTTCTGTGGATCGAGGTAACCCACCTTCTCCGCCGCCGCGAAAATCATTTTGAAATGTTGCGCTTGGCCCGCGTCCGTTACGTAAATAAGACGGTCACCCTTCTCCTCATCAATGCGCTGGCGAATCGCCGCCATATCGGTTGTATCATAGTTGTAACCGCCATCAGATTTACGAATCATGAGCGGCAGTGGATTCCCTTCTCGATTCTTGAATCCATCCAAGAAGATACACATCGCCCCATCGGACTCCACCGCCAATCCACGTTCCTCTAGATCTGCAACTACCCCAGGAAGAAGCGGGTTGTAGTACGACTCCCCGCGCTCCTCCAACCGAACACCAAGTAAGTCATAGATCTCCTGGTACGCCTTGCGTGAGATCTCGCAAATCATCTCCCACGCCTTAAGTGCCTCCGGATTACCACCCTGAAGTTTGACGACCTCTTCCTGCGCCCGCTTCTTAAAAGCAGCATCTGCATCGAACCTTGCCTTCGACTCCTTATACCAAGCTACCAAGTGAGATAGGTCTGTTGACTCCTCACCGGACAATACCCCAGGCGCTTGCTCTTTTACGTGACAGATCAGCATTCCAAATTGCGTTCCCCAATCGCCCACGTGATTCAATCTAAGGACATCGTGCCCTAAAAACTCGAAGAGGCGCGCGAGGGAGTCGCCAATAATTGTCGAGCGAAGGTGACCTACATGCATTTCCTTAGCCGTGTTTGGCGAGGAAAAGTCAATCACAACGCGTTGCGGTTGCTTCGGCAACGGCACTCCTAGCCGTTCATCCCCTGCCATTGTCTGCACCACCCCCTCAAAGTAGGAGGCATCAAGTGTCACGTTTATAAAGCCAGGACCAGCAATTTCCAGCTTTGCAATATGTGACGGGTCTACTCGCTCTACAATCGCTTGCGCGATGTCGCGTGGCTTTTGTCCAAGTGCCTTTGTCAGGCGCATCGCACTATTGCATTGGTAGTGTCCAAATCTTTCCTGCGTGGACCGCGTTATTTCGACAATTCCTTCAGCATTAGATATATCTGGAAAGGCTTCAGAAATCGCTTTCTTAAATTTATTTTCAACAAGACACCTACTGGTCAACATATGTACGCCCACACTTCGATTTAACAGAAGAGTTTACCAAGGAATACTCATTAAGGGAAGCGGGCTTCACACCTTTCGCTGACCAATCCGGTAACGAAGCTTGTGCTCCGCCAGGTCATTTGCGGCCTCGCTGGTCGGAATTTTGCGTTTGGTGGCTATGTTGAAGACGGAGAGAAGCACCTCGTAGAGCGCTTCCACCTTCTTCCACGCGATGCGTGCGTTATAGCCGCCAGGATCCAATTCAACGGAAACATTTATGATGCCACCGGCGTTGATCACGTAGTCAGGCGCGTAGAGAATCCCACGCTTCATGAGCTCCTCGCCGTGCTTCTCTTCTAGCAACTGATTATTGGCCGCTCCAGCTACCGCCGCACAGCGTAGCTTAGGAATTGTTTGATCATTAAAAACTCCTCCCATAGCGCATGGGGCTAGAATATCGCACTCCGTGAAGAGAATCTCGTCAGTTGAAACCACCTGGGCGCCGAATTGGTGTCCGAATTCCGCTGCCCGATCGCCATTGACATCCGCGACCACCAATTTTGCCCCAGCCCAGAAGAGCTGTTCCCCAAGTTTCCACCCGACGTTGCCGAGGCCTTGAATGGCGACCTGGCGATTCCTTAGGGATTCGCTCTCCCATAATTTAAACGCCACGGCTTGCATACCACGGTAAGTGCCAAATGCCGTAAATGGACTCGGATCACCGCTGCTTGTTTTCGAATCCAGAGCAACAACGTAACTTGTTTTGGTGCTTATCAACGCCATATCCTCCACAGAAGTGCCCATGTCCTCTGCGCAGATGTACTTACCCTTTAGGCTATCGACAGCCGTAGCGAATGCCAGAAGAAGCTCCTCGCTTTTCTCCTTGGCAGGGTCGGCGATGATCACACTTTTGCCCCCGCCCAGTCCAATTTCCGCCATAGCCGACTTATACGTCATCCCCTTAGCCAATCGAAGAGCATCCGTCAGAGCCTCTTCATTTGAGCTATAGGGATAAATTCGCGTTCCTCCTAGGGAGGGGCCCATAGTTGTGTCGTGTATCGCGATGTAGGCGTGGAGACCGGCATCAACATCGACCGCTTCGATCACCTTTTCATATCCCTCAACCGGTATCTCTGTGTATTCCAACATTAACATACTCCCTCCCTTGAGTGACGCTCCCCCAAGGGTTTCAAATACTGCATAACTATTAAATTTACAACAGCTTTTGCTGCCTCGTTGTTGATATTAACTCATTGAGTGGTTATACTCACTCCTTGTCTGATTCAAGACGATGAAGTGATGAGCCTATAATGATTAGTGAAAAAAATCGGTCAGATCTCCGCAAGTATCTAGAGAGGCACCGCAAGCCTGAATTAGTGAACGCCTACCTCTACTATGTAGAGTGTTCACAGAACATCAGTCCGGTGGTCTTCCCTCCTGGCAAACTAATTTTTCGCAACAAAGATGCTGCGATTAAGATCCTCGAAGAGGAGGGAAAAGTTTGGCGAGAAACAGAAATTAAAATTACGTTCAGCCCTGCTTGTGTTGACGAACAGACAAAAAAAATATACATCTGCCCCTTTTCGGGAAAGATATTTGGGGATAATACGCACCCTAACCCACAAGATGCGATCTATGATTGGGTATCGCGTTGCCCTGAAAACACAGAGCGCGTTGGTGGCCTTCGAGTAAAGCGTTTCTTTGTTTCGGAAGATCAAGAAGTGATCAACAGCTACCGCGAGAAGAACCCTGAGAAAAAGCCAATTAGAAAGGTTGTTTTCTCTTCTGCTCAAAGTGGAAAAATTTTCCACAGCAAAGCGGCTGTGGTCAAGGACTTCCTCAAGCACTACATCAGGCCTATTGATCTCATCTCGGTACAAAACCAGAACCGCTTCCAGATCGAGGAGTCATTCCTCGCCTTCATCCAGGAAAAGCTGACTGAGGAGAACATCACTTCGTTCGTAGAGGCCCTCGCCGAATATGAAGAATTCCTACCCTATGTGGAGTTCTGGCTGGAAGGCGATGGAGAAGAGGACGATGCGGAAGAAGAGGCAGAGGACGACTCGGAGGAAGAGGTAGAATCCTCATCTGAAGAAGAGGTAGAGGCTTCATCTGAAGCGTAGGCAGCATGATCAGCAACTCTCCGGAAGAAACGGTGGCCTTGGGTCGCGACTTGAGCTCTCGGCTCCCTAAGGGAGCCATTCTCTTCTTAGAGGGAGACCTCGGAGCAGGGAAAACAACTCTGATCAAGGGCATCGTCGAAGGACGAACGGGATTGCCGTCCACAGAAGTAACGAGTCCCACATTTACTCTCCTGAATATCTACGACAACCAGGTCTACCATTTCGACCTCTACCGCCTGCGAGATGCCGATGACTTTCTCTCGATGGGTTTCGACGAGCATCTGTATGGGGACGGTATTTGCTGCATTGAGTGGTCGGAGCGCATCGCGAATCTTGTTGACTCCCCGATTCGTATACGCCTGAGCCACCTATCTGAGACACAACGTGAAATTGAAGTAGAGGGGTTGGCATGAAAAAAGTATATTTTAAGGGTGGTCAGTTCGTAACGACCGCCACTAAGCCCTCGAATTATCCGCCACCAACAAATAGCGACGGTAAGGTAATTCCCGAAATCGCCTTTGCGGGTCGCTCCAATGTGGGCAAATCGTCGCTTATCAATCACCTTCTTGGCACTAAAAAGCTGGTTAAGACCTCTTCCACACCGGGAAAAACGCAGCACCTTAACTTTTTCTTAGTTGACAATGCACTGATGATTGCGGATCTCCCTGGCTACGGTTTTGCGAAGGTTCCTGATTCGATTCGCAAGAAGTGGGGTCCGATGATCCAAACTTACTTGGAGCAGCGCGAGGAGCTTAAGGTTATTCTCTTCCTGCTAGATATTCGACGAATTCCAAATCAGGACGACATTCGATTCCTCGACTGGGCGTGCCACAATGAAAAAGCTGTGGTTTTGGTCCTTACCAAGGTTGATAAGGTTAAGCTAGGCGAGCGAAAGCGTAACAAAAAGAAAATCATGGATTTGTTGCCAGTGGACAACCTACATGCGGTTTATTACTCCGCACAAAAGAACGAAGGCCGGCGTGAATTGGTCCAGATCATCAACGAGGCGGTGGTAGATGAGTGCGAAGATTAAAGGTCCATTGCGACAGCAAACATTCGTCTGCCTCGACTGCGAAACAACTGGACTCGATCCGGAAAAAAATCGATTAATCGAAGCGGCAGCTGTCCGCTTTACCTTCGATGAGTCGATTGCAAGCTACGAATCACTCATCAACCCTGGCGTGCCGATTCCAGCGGACTCCGAGGCGATTCATCACATCTCGGATGAGATGGTGGCCGGCCAACCACGTTTTAGCAGGATCTTAGCGGATCTCATGGAGGTCATCGGTGACCACATCATTGTGGGTCATGGGATCCAATTTGACATCGATTTCGTGGCGAACGAGGCTGAGCGGGCTGGAATTCCTTGCACCATTCGATCCAACCCTTCACTCGACACTCTACGCATGGCGCGCCTATACGGGGAGAGCCCTACAAACTCTCTACAGGCCCTCGCTAAGCATTTTAATGTGCCATCAGATGTCAAACATCGCGCTCTTGATGACGTGCTGATGAACATCGAAGTCTTCAAAAAGCTCTCCACAAAATTTCAATCGATTGAGAGTCTATTTGATCGACTCACGCGTCCAATTGCCATGAAAAACATGCCCTTGGGCAAACATAAGGGGCGCCCCTTTCGCGATATTCCGGTGAATTATCTACGTTGGGCGGCACAAGCAAAATTCGATCAGGATCTTCTCTATTCAATCCGCTCGGAGCTCAAACGGCGCAAACAGGGGAATCTCTTCTCTGACTCCGGCAATCCCTTTGCTCAATTGTAAGCTAGCTGCTAAACTTCCTAAGAACAATTTCCCTTGGAGGATGTAATGACAGACGAATCTGTAATCGACGGTGCTGAAATTTTTGAGCTGAAGGTAGGCCTTGCTGAGATGCTGAAGGGAGGCGTCATCATGGACGTATGTACTCCTGAGCAGGCGCGTCTGGCAGAGGACTCTGGAGCGTGTGCTGTAATGGCCCTCGAAAGAATTCCGTCGGATATCCGAATCCATGGCGGCGTTGCTCGGATGTCGGACCCTGCGCTCATTCAAAAGATCCAGGAGAGTGTGTCCATTCCGGTCATGGCCAAATGCCGCATTGGTCACATCGCTGAGGCTCAGATCTTGGAGGCGCTAAAAGTCGATTTCATTGACGAAAGCGAAGTGCTCACCCCTGCTGACGAGCAATTCCACATTGAAAAAGATCTCTTTCGCGTTCCGTTTGTCTGCGGCTGCCGCGACCTAGGAGAGGCGCTACGCCGCATCGGCGAGGGCGCAGCGATGATCCGCACGAAGGGCGAACCGGGAACAGGAAATATTGTTGAAGCCGTACGCCACATGCGCACGCTGATGCGTCAAATCCGCAAACTGGAAGCTATGGATCCTTCGGAGCTAATGACGGAAGCTAAGGAAATGGGGGCTCCCTACGATTTAGTCCTAGAGGTTGCCGATAGTGGACGCCTACCTGTCCCGAATTTCAGCGCTGGGGGCATCGCAACTCCAGCAGATGCGGCCCTGATGATGCAACTCGGAGCGCAATCCGTCTTCGTCGGATCGGGAATTTTCAAATCGGAAGACCCTTCTCGCCTTGCCAAAGCAATCGTGCGCTCGGTCGCAAACTTTGAAGATGCAGCCCTGCTTGCAGAGCTCTCCACAGGATTGGGTGAGCCCATGCGTGGACTCGATGTACGCACGCTCAAAGAAGAAGAGCTTATGGCTCCTCGTGGCTGGTAAACCTACAATAGGCGTCCTTGCTCTGCAAGGCGCCTTTGCCAAGCACACGACCATCCTACACCATATCGGGGTAACCCCCGTAGAGGTGCGACGAGCAGAGCAGCTGGAACTATGTGATGGGCTCATCCTCCCCGGTGGGGAGTCCACGACCATACGTAAGCAGCTTGAATTCTATGACTTTCTTTCGGAACTACCTCGCTTTGCAAAGGAGCGTCCCCTTTTTGGAACGTGTGCCGGACTCATTCTCATGGCGCGAGAAATTGAGGAAGAAGGGAAAGGATTTGGACTCCTTGATATCTCCGTTGCCCGTAACTCCTACGGGCGGCAAACGGACTCCTTTCGCGCGGAAATAGAATTGCCAACAGGGCACCCTTACTGTGCCACCTTCATTCGCGCACCCCGCGTCACCCGCTGGGGCCGCAATGTAAAAGTGCTTGCTAGTCACAACGGCGATCCAATTTGGATCCAAGAAGGCCACCATATGGCGGCGACGTTTCACCCAGAACTTACCGACGATAGCGCCATTCATGAGCAATTTGTAGAGCTCGTCACGGATCAAAAAAATTTATTGGCAGATTTTTAAGGGACCCAAAAGACGGCCAGACCCACACCGTTTTATTATTTCCCCGAGGGCCGTGCCCTCAGGGAAAACGCTGGCTAAACCAAGAGAGCCTCTGCTTTCTTCAACGTCTCGCCCGACTTAGCTTTTTTTGTCTGGCGTGCGCTCTTGGCGTACGTAAAAAGCTCCTCGTCCATCCTCTCGATGGTCGTAATGAGCCTAGCACTCACAAGATACGGATCACAATTGGCCCCAGGCCTGCGGTCCTCTAGGTACCCACACTTATTGATCTGCACCTGCTGTGGAACACGTATCGACGCACCGCGATCAGCTACACCCGCACGGAACTCATGGATTGCGCACGTCTCATGATCACCGGTAAGGCGCTCTTCTAGTCCGTGACCATAAAGAGCTACGTGCTCATCATGTTTCGTGCTAAGCGCCTCAATGGCATTGTTGATTGTTGCAATACCAGAAGCAGGGTCTCGCATCGCCTCTGTTGAGAAATTGGTGTGGCACCCGGCCCCATTCCAATCGCCTTTTATCGGCTTGTTATCAAAGCTAACCCTTACATCATACTCTTCTGCGACGCGATGCAGAAGCCAACGCGCCATCCAAAGGTGGTCGCAAAGCGTGTAGGCATCGAAGGTGTCGCTTTTGACCCCCCGGTATCCGATCTGAAACTCCCACTGTCCCGGCATCACTTCCGCATTGGTGCCGTAAATCATGATTCCCGCTTCGATACACATTCTAGTATGAGCTTCGACCACGTCGCGACCATATACCTTATCGCTTCCAACACCGCAGTAGAATGGACCCTGAGGCGCTGGGTAGCCATTTTCTGGCCAACCAAGAGGGTGTAACCCGGAGAATAGAGTGTACTCTTGCTCGAATCCAAACCATGGATTGCTATCTTTTGACGCTGCCTCCATGATTTTTTGCAGCAAAGCACGGGTATTGCTCTTGTGCGGAGTGCCATCAGCATTCAATACCTCACACAGCACGAGGTAGTTTCCAGGACCTCGGATTGGATCATTTGCAACCTGTACGGGACTAAGTAGTAGATCAGAATCATTTCCACCAGCCTGGTTTGTCGAGGAACCATCGAAGCTCCAAACAGGGAAGCTACCGGGTTCTACTGAGCTGGAGGTCTCCACTTCCAAAACTCGCGTTTTTGAACGCAGTTGTTGGGTAGGCTCTGTACCATCGAGCCATATGTATTCAGCAATATTGGTCATACTCATTTCCTTAAGTTGAGGTTAAAATTGAAAAACATACTCATTATTCGGAGCCTCCCAAAGAGGCTAATTTTTCTTCCAAAAGCGCAACAACAGTGGCATGCTCGCCACGGTGCGCATCATCAAGTGGGGTATTTCCCCAGCGGTCACGAACCGTGGCGTCCACCCCCTGCTGCAGAAGGTACCGCACCACATGCACTTTCCCTTCTGAGGAAGCAAGGTGTATCGCAGTGCGACCGTCGTAATCTCCAATTTCGAGATCGGCTCCATTGGCAACCAAGCGATGCATTTCGTCGAGATCACCCTGACTCGCCGCCCAAATAAGCGCTCCGGTAAAGTCTAAGTTGACCTGATTCTTCTGCAAACGCGGGTCGGATTTCTTCGAATTTTGCACTAGGCTATCGAAGTTGTGAAAGTTAAAGCTCTGTACCAGCTCCTTACAGAACTCAAGCCCCCTCACACTATTGCCAATTTCATCGAGGCGAGGTGACCAAATAGTAATGCCCATTACATTAGGAATGACCAATAAAATCCCCCCAGAGACGCCGCTTTTGGCAGGAAGGCCTATGGTAAAGGCAAACTCACCAGAGAAATCATACATGCCACATGAAGCCAATAGCGAAAGACAATCTTTTACTGTTGTCGCCTCCAGAACGCGATCGCCTGTTAACGGACATACGCCCCCATTCGCTAGGGAGGCGGCGACAATGGACATCATTTTGGTATTCACTTCTATGGAACAACATTGGAAGTAGAATTCCAATGTTTCAATGAGATTGATGCCCTTGGGGAACGCCCCCTTTTCCCTCATAAAGTACCCAAGGGCAAAATTACGATCCGCGGTTTGCTTTTCCGACAGATAGACGCCGTTATTGAAGCCCGGACGCTTTCCACCACTAAGCCGCGCCATCATCGTCAAAAAATACTCGAACCGATCTGCATTCTCTAGCTCAGGCTGAATCAATGAACAGCTCATTATGGCGCCAGCGTTAATCATCGGATTGTGAGGCAGCCCCTTACTACTAAGGCGCAACTCATTGAACCCATGGCCGCTAGGTTCACGTCCCACATGCTGATGCACTTTTTCCTCACCATGAGTCTCCAAAGCAAAGCAATAAGCGAGCGGTTTACAGGTGGATTCCATAACGAAAGAGGTGTCATGATTGCCGACACTGTACTGCTGTCCATCGATGGTGCAAATAGAGACCGCATACTGTTCCGGGTCGACACGCGAGAGTTGCGGAATATAATCGGCTAGGGCCCCTGACGTGTTTGCCTCAGTTTTCGCAAAAATGCGACGAATTTCAGCGCAAAACCCCATGAAATCAGGGATCACCAGGTCACCTTGGAGCACCTTACTGAGAAAACAAATGTGTTGCTCGCTAGCCGATTTAAACGCCTCGAACGAAATCGATTCGGGATCCTCTAAGCCTTTCAAGGCCGAAAGAACCGAGGCCAGACGAGCATCCTTCTCCTGAATCCCAGATCGCTGAAGATGAGCTGTCAAGGTCGAAAATGAGGCGCCCGTTTTTGAAGAATTTTCAATCGAACGGTACAGCTCGTGGAAGATATGATCCTCGTCATTCCCTGAGTCACCACAAGTGTGATCTGTACTCTTAGCCTTCGCTAACTCTGGAGCTTGTGCCGCCATCACCAAAATACCTCTCAAAAATTGAAACCCAAACCTACGAATTCGACTGGTTTAAAGTCTAGTGCCAATCCACGAAATCAGGGCAATCGCATTATGAGTATAATTT
>JBFIDQ010000091.1:0-9643 GCA_041603795.1 Chlamydiales bacterium | reverse complement strand
AACGCCTTAGAGGCGGAGAGCTCGAAAATAGCCACTCCAGATGGATAGATTAAATTTCGAGCTCTCCGCCTCTAAGGCGTTCGGCTGCACGGTTGAATCCGCCTACGTAGCGACTCTTCCATTGACCTTCGACTGGAATCTAGCTCCTCTGGGGTGGGAATTCCTTTGAATTCAATCGTGATGCCAAGTCGGCGGTAGTGAAGTTTTGATTGCTTGCCTTCTAGGTCGTAGACGAGGCAGTCGCTTTCCTCAGCGACCGCACGTCCATAGGGCGATAGTGTCAGGGTGGGAAACGCCTTTGTAAGAGCTTTCAGGCTTTTGGAAACTGAGCGTGCATGTACCCTTTGAACAGGTTTTTGTTTTTCTGTTGCCCTGAACTCACGATCGCTCTCCGCATACCACTCCTTGATTAGGGAGCGACGCTTCAAGTGTCCTTTGATGACCGACTCGATTCCGTTAATTGAGTAATAGCCACGTTCTAGCACCTCATTTTGAACCATCACTTGCACTCTGGTCGTGCCACTCCACTCAACGTGGTATGGGCAATGATCAATTAACCTGAATTGTTTAAGAGCTCGTGCATTCACTCGCTGCAGTTCTGTTCTTTGGGCTGTGCTGTATAATTCTCCTCTCTCTCGACACGGTAGACGGTGCACGTAGTGCTCCGCCCACCACGCAAATGTCTGCGGGCTTTCCTTCCAGCCACGAAAGAATGCCGTGGCTGCGATTGTTGGAGATGAATTTACAATCCCCCTTTTCACTAATGCATCCAGACCTTCCCGAAACCCTTCCTCATTAGCAATTTGCCAACCCTCGGAAGGAAGTAGTTGATCAATTGGCGTGTTACGGATGCCTTCGAATGCTTTAGGAAAGTTACTTTGGATCTGGGGTAACCTTTCGAGGTGTTTGAAAATTTCACCCTTTGTTGGGAGTAGAAGAATGCGTCTGATAAAACAAGATAAAAACAAAGACGTGCTTATCTTTCTCAGCTCGACGGGACTTAAAAATTTTTGCGGACTAGAGAGTATCGTTGTCAAAGCATCTAAGCCGCCTACCTCGCTGCCGTAAACAAGCTGGTTTAGCTCTGCAAACAACCAAGGTTGACTAGAGAACGATGCTGATGAATCAATGACCGCGATACCTGATTCAACAAGAGCAACCCGCACGAAGTTATTATCCTGAATTTTGACTTTCATTTTGTCGATTGCCACGTACCTGGAAATAAACGCTAACAAATCGCGGCAAAGCCTCTTTTCGTTTTTCGTTGTCGCTTCCCGATATTGTTGAGCTAGAGTTAGGAGCAACGGGGCCGCAAAGAGATAAGATTTAAGTTCAGCGTCACCGCCGTTTTTTAAGGCCCACTTGAGTAGTCCAACCTTATACTGGTTGGGTTGACAGAGCGCTGCAATGGGAGCTGCATGTTTGGAATCGCGTAGCGAATGATTCGACAACTTATTCCATCGTTGAATGCATATTATCCACTGCTGGACCAGCTTTACCGTTGCCTTACGCAAGTAAACCGTTTCTCCCAAGGTCTGTAGCAATATCGCTGTGACAGGTAAATTGCGGTCCAGCCTCTGACAGTGCCGAAAGACATCCCCTGCCAGATTTGTATCCGCCAAAAACGGCAGGAGCTGCACAATCAACTTCAGATTATCACATGACTCTGATTGTTTACCGGTAAGAAGATTCTCAATTGCCCCTCGAGTAAATAAGGAAACGGATGGGTGCAAAGGCCCATTGTGTGCAAAAAATAGCTGAGGAAGATTTTTGAAAAAAATCATCACATTAACCTCTTCGGCTAAGTAATTGGCCAGGTTTGTTTCTGGCCAGGCAACTCTTAGAAACGCGATGTCTCTTGGTCTTCCGCGCAATTCTAGTAGTTCTTTGACTCCGCCTCTTGCGTCTGATAATAACAATGAACAAAAACCAAAAAAAAGAGGCCGATCCTCCCCTAGGCTGCCAGCTAGAGAGCGAAACCCGTCCCTTTCAGGAAACTCACTAGGAGCAGGAAACCCTTTCCGGTGAGCCATATCCCCCCAGGTGCTATCTCTTGCATCTATAGCCTTGCTCCATTGTTCCACCTCTCGAGCCTCTACCTTTTTTTTCCTTAGTGCCTCTACCGCTTTTTGGTGCTCTTGTAGGAGGAAGCGTAAGTAGGCGGGAGAGCCCGCCATAAGGGAAAAGGATCCTCCGAGCGGAAGGAAGTATCGAATCCAATCTGATTTCCCCCCGCGCACCGCCAGCTCAACGAAGTTGTCCCCACGAGGTCGACGTCGGAGTTCCGCGTACTCGATTCCAGTGCGCACTGCGGCGCCCAACTGGTCGACAAAGCGCTCCTTGGATTGCGACTTAATAAGCAGGGTCAGTTGATCGATCTGAAGTGGGGAGTAGATTCGTAAGTACTTAGCAACAAAATCGCGGCTTGTCGCGTTGTGAGACACTCTATCCAGGGGGCGCTTCCCTCTTGCGTCTTGAACGTCAGCCATTTTTGGCGCCTGCCTCAGAAGCCAGAGGGCTAGATTAAAATGGCCCTCGATAATTGCTACGTGCACAGGAGTTCGCCCCCGCTTGTCACGCAACCCCAGCCAAAACAACGGTCCCCTATTTAGAAACTGTGTGACCACTGCTGCCGTGTTTCCCTTTCGAATATCAGCGAATATCGAACTTCCAGAAATTTCAGCTTTTTGATCCGGACTGATTGGAGGTGATGATGCCCCGTGCGACCCTACTCATCCAACCTTTTTTATTAGTCTCTGAAATTGGTCCCCTAGAAGTTGGGGAGGTGACTGTGCTTGTCGGATAGGTGGTCAGCCTAAAATTAGTATATGTCATTGTTAATTATTTCTTTATCGGCAATCAATACTATAAATCTTACTCATCTACAGATAAGATTTACTGCAGTATTTTTACAAGAACTTTTTTATACCGAGAGCGAAACTGCAGGTTTATTCGATGATGAGGGTGCTAACTCGAAGCAATTGCGACAGCGTGCTTCGTAGCATTCGCTAGCCCCAACCAAAATGGTGGGGTCGTCATACGCCGCTGGTGAGCCATTCACCAGTCTTTGTGTGTGGTAGGCGTCCCTGCCGCAGGTCACGCAAATTGCTTGGAGCTTGGTGACTTTATCAGCAATTGAGAGAAGAGTAGGCATCACCCCAAACGGTTCCCCACGAAAGTCGAGGTCGAGGCCGGAAACGATTACCCGCAGTCCCCTCTCCACAAGTTGGCGAATGACATCAATGACCCGAATCGAAAAGAACTGAACTTCGTCGATACCGACAACCGTTGCCCCATTTCCGGCAAGATCCAGTAGAGCTTGCAGGCTTTCTTCGCCATCGACCAATGGGATCGCTTCCCGTTTGTCTCCATCGTGTGACACGATACAGGTGTAGCTTCCGCGATCGTCGATCTGATGTTTAATTGTCACCACCCGCTGCTTTGCGAATTCGGCCCGACGCAAACGGCGCATCAGCTCTTCAGTCTTTCCAGAAAACATTGATCCGCAGATCACCTCAAGTGAACCTTTCATTGGCCAGCCTCCGTGGACATTATTGGCAGGCAGCAGATAAAGCGCAATTGATGAAAAAAAGAACCCTATGGGGTTATACTATAGCCGTTATGATGAACCTAAAAACAACTAGCTTAGTCCTTGGGCTGTCCCTGCTCATCGCCATAGGAATTAGTCTCTTTGCGGACGTATTCGACCGCGGCGAACAGCCGCAGGTTCTCCGCATTAATTTGGCTGCGGAGCCTCGGACCCTAGATCCGCGTCATGCAAATGACATCACCTCAGCGACCGTGATTCGTTGTCTGTATGACGGACTCACCAGGCTCGACGAAAAGGGAGTCCCCCAGCTTGCCGTTGCGGAAACGGTGGACGTTTCAGATGACCAGCGTGTTTACACCTTTCATCTTAGAGAAAGCGTTTGGGCAGATGGAACACCTGTTACCGCGCATGACTTTGTAACGAGTTGGCTCTCCGTTCTGGAGCCAACCTTTCCAGCGGAATTTGCATCTCGCCTATTCGTGATTAAGAATGCTCGGTTGGCAAAGGAAGGGCTTCTTCCCCTATCTCAAGTTGCCATTCGGGCACACGACGCACACACCTTGGAGATCACCTTAGAACAGGCAACTCCCCATTTTCTTGAGCTTCTCGCCACCTACACGTTCTTTCCAGTGCAAGACAAAGACGGCAACGGAAACGGCCCCTTTATTCTGAAAAGTTGGCAGCATCTCGACGAAATTGTGCTCACTCGTAATCCGCTCTACTGGGATGCAGAGCGCGTTCAGCTTGATGAAATTCACATGCTCATGGTGGAGGAAACTGCCACGGAGTTGGCCCTATTTGACCAAGGCGCCATCCATTGGGCGGGTTCACCGACCTCCTCCTTGCCCCTTGACGCCATGCCGGAGCTCAGAGCTCACGGTCAGCTCAAGACGCTGCCTGTCCACAGCACCTACTACTACAAGTGCAACACCACCCACCCCTTATTGAGTCACCCTAAAATTCGACACGCCCTCTCCCTTGCTATTGATCGACAAGCTTTGGTGGATCATATCTGGTATGGTGACCACCTTCCCGCGACAAGTCTCGTACCACCAACTCTTGGCGGAAGCAACACTCTTGAATTTGATCCGGACAAGGCACGTGCACTTTGGCAGGAGGCCTTACAGGAGCTCAATCTAAGCACCGAAGGGGTGGCGATAAGCTACAGCAAAAGTGACGACCATCATAAGGTCGCACAAGCCATCCAGCAACAGTGGCGCGAACATCTAGGTTTTGAGGTAACTCTCGACAATGCGGACTGGCTCGTGCACCTTGATAAGGTGGCAAAAGGGCAATACGACATTGGGTGCAAAATCTGGCTTGCGGACTACTCGAGTGCCCAAGCGCTTTTGGAACCGTTTGCACATCGAAATGAAGACCACGCAGGGGCCAACAATGATACTCGCTGGTTTAATTCTGAGTTCACTCAACTTTTAAGCGAAGGAAAAATGAAGCAAGCCGAAACGCTCTGGCTTGAAGACCTTCCTGCCATACCCATCGTCCACATTACCCACCGCTACGTAAAAAGCAGCAACCTCAAGGGGGTCGTTTTTGCACCCGTTGGGCAGATCGATTTCAAAACCGCCTACTTCATCCAGACCCGATAGCCTTTAATCCCTCTGAATGATAAATGTGGTGTTTTGAACCAGGGGTCAATAAGTGATTTTTTTACTTTCAACACTTCTCTTTCTTATGCAGGGCTGCACATCATCCGCTGACCTTTCTGAGCAACAAGTTGCTCACCTCAACCTCAACACGGAACCTCCCTCTTTAGATCCCCGACAAGCGATCGACACGACCTCAGGGATTGTCCTCAACATGCTTTTTGAGGGTCTTACTCGCTTTGACGCGAATGGAACGCCTGAGCCGGCCCTTGCCGAGCGCATTGAAATCTCCGAGGATGGCCGCACGTATACGTTCCACCTGCGCGAGTCTCAGTGGTGGAATGGTGATCCGGTGACTGCAGCTGACTTCGTGGAGACGTGGAAGGATACGCTTTCTCCAAACTTCCCCTCGAGCTATGCCTATGTACTCTACCCTATTCGGGGCGCTCAGGCAGCAAAGGAAGGCCGACTTCCAGTTGACGCGATCCACGCGAAGGTTCTGGACAATCGCACGCTACAAGTGGAGCTGGACGATCCGACGCCGTACTTTCTAGAGCTCCTTAGCACCTTCAGCTTCTATCCGCTTCCGCGCTCAATCGTGGAAGACAACAGAGGGTGGGCTAATGATGCTGGTGACTCCTTCGTTGGAAATGGTCCGTTCAAACTAGTTGAGTGGCAGCACGGCGATGAAATTGTAGTGGAGCGCAATCCGCTCTATTGGGAAGCAGATCACGTCAAACTCGACAGAATCATTCTCTCCATGGTGGAGGATCCTGCAACAGAACTGAATATGTTTGAGAATGGCGAACTCGACTGGGCAGGCGATCCTTTATCCATAGGACTCCCTACCGATGCCCTTCCCCACCTCCGAGAGACGGGTCAGCTCAAGGCCGAGCTAACCGCCGGCGTCTACTATTACAACTTCAACACCAAAATGCCGCCCCTCAATAACGCCAAAATTCGCAAAGGACTATCACTGGCGATCAATCGCAAAGCGATTGTCGAGAACATTTCGCAAGGTGGACAAATTCCAGCCCTAGGATTTGTCCCCACAACCATGCCATTTGACCAAAAGCCCTTTTATAGCGATCACAATGTGGAACTGGCGCAGAAGCTTTTTCAGGACGGGTTGGATGAGCTTGGCATAATTTTAGACGAACTTCCGGTATTCCAACTTTCGTTCAATATGGGCGAGACGCATCTCAAAATTGCGCAGGCGATCCAGCAACAGTGGAGGGAAACGCTTGGCATTAAGACGGAACTATCGGGGTCTGAGTGGAAAGTATATCTCAATTCACTGAGTCAACATGATTTCATGATCGGACGTCTCAGTTGGATAGCGGATTACAACGACCCCATGACCTTTCTCGAGATTTTTCTAGATGGTGGTGCTTCAAACGCGGCTCAGTGGGTCAACCCAACGTATATAGGTCTTATCAAACAAGCGAGCCGCACCCTGGATCCGCAAGCGCGCCAGAACCTACTGTTAGAGGCAGAGGGACTTCTACTCGATGAGATGCCCATAGCCCCTATCTACTTCACAAGCAACGTCTATCTCCAAAGCGACCGCCTACAAGGGGTCGTCTTGACCCCACTGGGCCGCATCGATTTCCGATGGAGCCACATTAAAAAAGGCGCAGCGCTGTAGCTGAATTAGCTCTTCATAGCACCTCGTGCTGAAAACCAAGTTGACATGCACGAGATGCGATTCGCCTTCAATTTCGGTCAATAGCGTAGGCACAGCCCAAGACGGCAGCAGCGCAACAGCAGCACATCCCATAGATCGTGCCAGCTACAATCATCATGACCTTGCCCGCTTCCGCTACTGATGGACAATTACCCTCCTCAGAGTCCTTACAAACACCGTACATGATCCCTCCGGCTATCAACATAAGCGGCATAATGGCCAATCCTGAATCGCCCCTTCCTTCTGGTTCATTAATTGGAACAGCGGCAAAATCGTCGAGCTCGATTTCAGCCATGGGCTTAACGAGGGCGACGGCCTTGCCCTCTATTTCCGGCGCAACGCCTACTTGCGTCTTCTCCGGCGCTTTTGCTGTGGTCCCTGTATTCGCCTGAACAAGTTGACTATAAGCTCGATGGTATTTCCACGAGGTTATGGGTTCTCTACACTTTGGACACAAGGCGCGATCTGCAGCTCCTTGGACCCTCTCTAACAATTCCTTAGCGCACTCATAGCCAAGCATATGGCCCTAGCGAGGCATCCCGGGGTCCGTCAAAAAAAAGTCCCCCGCCCCGGCAGGGGAGCCACCTCTACAATAGTGAGCCGCCCGCACTTGTCGTGGTTACCGCCACGTGAACTTAGTCGACACAAAAATAGATCGATATTGCTCAGCCTTGACTTCTAGGCGCCCCACATGAGACTGTCTCGGGATCTACTAGCCAAGTAAAATGGGAGTCAATCATGACATTTCTAAATTTTTTCACCTCTACCCCAACACCACCACCTTCCGAGCCCCCATCCGTAACTAGAGAGCCCTCTCAGGAGCCACTACTGCCCATAAATTGCAGTATTTGTCTCGAGCCCATGCTGGACGCGGGCACATTAAACTGTGGCGAGCAACATATGCTTGATGCCGAATGCGCCGCGAAGCTTTTTTCTAGGGTTAAAACTGTTGCAGATACAGCCTTGTGCCCCGAATGTAGGGGTGCCGTAACAAGGTGGGAATACCACCGGTCCTTTAGCCAAGTCGTACAATTGGTTACAAAAGAAGAAAAAAAACGGCCTGACCATACAGTGTTGGGAGTGTCACAAGAAGAAGGGAAGGTGACGTCTGATAACATAGCTATCCATATCCCCCCACAGAACCCCGGAGTAGCGGCAGAAATGGTGGCACAGAGACGAAAGATCGCTCTTGCAAAAGCAGTCTGTGCCGTTCCCACTTTTCTTTTGATTGCTGGGGGCATCATGTACGGCACATGTGAGGGTGATGAATCGGAGGGCTGTCCACAAGTTGAAACAGCGGGAGTCATCATGATGAGCGTAGGTGGAAGCTTAATGGCCTGTGCTTGCACCTGCTCTTGCCTAGCTCTTTGCGCGCTGGGCATTGTCTCTCGGTAGCCACGATAGTTCTTGCGGTTTTACACTTAACTCCGTTTTATTAGCCAAAAATCAATCGGAAGATCCATGCCCCATTATCTTGATACTTACAATCTCACGCCATCGACATGGGCAGCGGCTCTAGCCGAGTTCGCCAGCAATCCGGTAGGCGACGCCCCTTTCCCCCTTGAGATAACAGGAGCGCTGTGCGTCAACGCCGTTGACCGTGCAGAGCCTAGAGTGGCGGCCTCACTCTTTAAATCAGTCAGAAAACTTGAGTCGAGTGTGGAGCCTGCGTTCAGCTCGATCGAAAGGGAGAGGGCGAGCAACCAGGAAAAATGTGACCGAATTTGCGAGCGCGTTCGACTGCAAACTGGGCTCCTAATGCCTCTTTTGCACACCAAGGTTTTCAAGTCTAGTACCTATGACCGCACAGTTGCTGTAAAGGCACAAAGCGAAGGACTTCTTCTAGACATCCAACAGAATCGAATTTGTATCCGAGAGAGCTACTCATGGCAGTGGCATCAGTGGGTTGTGCAACACCCTGTTTCGGGCTGGCTAATCAACGGGGCGCCTGCGGTGCTTAAAAATGCGCCAGCCGCCTCCTGGTCCCGAGTCGCACTGCTGGCCTGTAGCCTGATTCCAATCGGTACCTGGGCCTTTGGATATCTCCTCAATAGCCGAGTGGAAATCGACCGGCAGGGAGAAATCAACATCCGGAGGCATCTGCCAGAAATCGACCAGCAGCTGAGTAATCTTACAAATGACTTAGCGGTTCTTGAGCAGCAGATTGCTGAGAGCCAAGCTAGGGTACGAGCTGATGTAGAACTTGGTCGGCAAGCCACGGTCGAGCGGGATAACATCCTGGCTCGCAGGGAGCCCCTGGCCAAAATACAGGCCATCTACAAAAGAACCCAAGAGCAGATGAACCTTGTGCGGTCACTTCGCTCAGCTCCGCTTCCCAAAACAATTCGCATCTCGCCCAAGGGGGAGGTGCACCCTCAGAAGCCTCCGTATGCTCCGAAGGCGCTTACCTCCCTAAAGGGTGCCATTAAGACCGCTCTAGGAGAACATCTCGTCCCTACAGGAATAGGAAGCTGGTTCATCAAGCCCTGGCGGGTCAGGTCAGGAAGTTTCCTCGATCAAGCCGTTCATGAGCTGCTGGCCAACGGCCTCTCTTTAGCTGTGCAAGGGGATATCAATCGACTCAAGGATGTTCCGGAAAGTGATCCACGGCATCTTGTTCGCATGGTATGGAACCAATGCATGGATATCTTGACGCGCCACCTCCCCGTATGGGAGCGTGCGAGTGGGGTGTGACATTCTAGTTAGAAATTCACCGCCAGCCCCTCCTGGCTTCCAGATAGATTTGAGTTCATATTAAACCTTTTCCCATGCCGTTTTGACGGCAAATCCTGGCGTCTCTTT